>CAZANL010000415.1:0-2328 GCA_964486115.1 uncultured Planctomycetota bacterium | reverse complement strand
CCATCAGAATCTTGGTCGGCAGTGGCAGCACCTTACCCTGCTCTTGGAGCACACCGGTGATCTTCGGTACGACGAAAGTCAGCAGGAAGATCACCACCGCCGTCCCGATGAACATCATCACCATTGGATAGGCCAGGGCCGAGGTGAGTCGCCCCTGCAGGCGCGCCTGCTCCTGCAGATAGTCTGCGAGCCGACCCAGAACGACCTCCAGGCTGCCGGCTGCCTCACCAGCGCAGACCATGTTGGCATACATCTCACTGAAAACCTCTGGATACTCCGCCAGAGCTTCCCCGAAGGAGGCGCCATGGGTGATCCGCTCCCGCACGCCGCGGAAAGTGGCCTCCATCAGCGAATCCTCGAGCTGCTCGATGATCGCGCTCAACGAATCGGTAACCGTCAAACCCGCGCCGAGCAAGGTAGCCAACTGACGCGTGATCAACGCCAGGATCGTCATCCGCTTGGTGCCGCCCAGCTTGGGCAGCGCCAGCCTGAGGCGGAACGCCTTACCCTGGCCGGCCTCGGTGACCGACATCGCGATGATGTGCAACCCCCGCTGCCGGAGCTTGTCGCGCGCTTCCCGCGGAGTGTCGGCGTCGATCACGCCACCCTCGTGTTTTCCCTGCTCGGTCAGGGCCTTGTACTGGTAAACGGGCATCGGCGCGCTAAATATCCATCATCGTCACAGCCATGACTTCCTTAACGGTGGTCTGACCCGAGAGGACTTTCCGCACCCCATCCTGGCGCAGCGTGCGCATGCCAGAATTGAGCGCAGCCTGTTTGATCTTGTTCGAGCCTTCGCGTCGAACGATCAAGCTCCGGACCTCTTCGGTCACCGGCATCAGCTCGTAAATCCCGCTTCGGTCCCAGTAGCCAGTCCCCATGCACTTCTCGCAGCCCCGGCCCACCCAGAGCATGCGGTCCTTCGGCAACTGGGTAATGCCCAGGTCCTGTAGGTTACCGAGGTCCGGCTTGCTTTTCTCCCGGCAGTTTTCACAGATCAGGCGGACCAGCCGCTGAGCAATGACGCAGATCAGGGAGCTGGAGACCAGGTACGGCTCGACACCGATGTCGAGCATCCGTGTCACAGCGCCTGCCGAGTCATTGGTGTGCAGCGTGCTGAACACCAGGTGGCCCGTCTGGGCCGCCTGAATCGAGATCTGCGCCGTTTCCGGATCTCGAATCTCACCCACCATCATCACGTCCGGATCCTGGCGCAGGAAGGAGCGCAGCCCTGCGGCAAAGGTCAGCCCCTTCTTGGGTGAAACCTGCACCTGGCTGATCCCGGAGAGGTGGTATTCGATCGGATCCTCGATGGTGAGGACATTCTTCTCGGCGGAGTTGATCTCGTGCAGCGCTGCGTAGAGCGTCGTCGTCTTGCCCGAGCCCGTCGGCCCCGTAACCAGCACGATCCCGTTCGGAGAGTGGATGAAGCGACGCATCGGCTCCAGGGTCTCCGGATCGATGCCTATCTCCTCCAGCAGAAACAGCCTTGCACTTTTGTCCAGGATACGAAAAACGATTCGCTCACCGTAAGCCGTAGGGACACTCGAGATTCGCAAGTCGACCTCGCTATCCCCCACCTTGTAGCTGGCGCGCCCGTCCTGCGGCAATCGGCGCTCGGCAATATCCATCTTGCCCAGCACCTTGACGCGGGTGATCACCGCGTCCTGGATTTTTTTCGGCAGCTCCTCCATGTCATAGAGCACGCCATCGATCCGGTACCTCGCCTGCAGCTTGTCCTCGAGGGGATGCAAATGAATGTCCGAGGCCCGCATCTTGAGCGCCCGGAACAAGATGTTGTTGACCAGCCGAATGATCGGCGCCTTGTTGGCCACGTCCAGCAGATCCTCTGAACTGGACAACCCGTCCTCGAATGCGTCGATCCCGAAATCCTCGAGCGCTTCGCCCAAGGCCGCGTGGCTCTCCGAATAGTGCTTGTTGATCAGCGAAGCGATCTCGCTCTTGGGCACCAGGACGGGCTCCACCTCGCACCCCAAGCGCTCGGAAAGGTCATCCAGGGCCAGCAGATTGAGTGGCTGGCAGATCGCCACGTTGTACGCCCCGTTCTCCTTCCCGATCGCCACAAAATGGTAGCGCCGCGCGAATGCGATCGGAACCTTGCCGACAAACTCCTCGGGTACGGCGAACTGCTCGATCTTCTCGTAATAGTCGTAGCCATAGTGCTTGGCGAAAAACTTGAGCACCTCCCGCTCGGCCACGTACCCCTTGTTGATCAGTACCTGATCTAGAAAATCACCCGTTTCATTCGCCTGGGCCTGAGCCTCCTCGGCCTGGGCCTCCGTCAGCAGGTCGGATTGCACCATGTCG
>CAZANL010000414.1:0-4944 GCA_964486115.1 uncultured Planctomycetota bacterium | reverse complement strand
GCCAGCGGGCGTGGTTGTTCATTTTTTTTCCTCCAGAATGTCGACTTGAAATATTCACCATTCTGGAAGAACGGTCGTGAGGGGGTCTGTGTAGGGCAAAGCAGAGGACTCTTGCAGACGCTCAGCGCGTTGGTGGTCATCGCAGCCCCAGCCCCCCCCTGGGGCGGCTGCTGGACTTACTTCTTCTCGATCGTGGCGATGCGGGCGCGGATTTTGCGCGCTAGCGCCGGCGAGGGAGCCAGCTTCGCGGCGCGGCGCAGAGCGTCCAGGGCGCCCGAGCGATCGCCGAGATGCTGCCGTAACAGACCACGAACATAGTATGGCATCGCGTAGCCCGGCGCGATGTGGATCGCGCGGGCCACCTCCGCTTCGGCGGCGCCGAACTTGCGCTGGGAGGCGAGGATCTGGGCGCGCAGCAGCAGGCAGGTGACGGCGCGCGGGTCCAGCTTCAGCGCAGCGGACAGCACGGCGAGCGCCTTCTGGTGGTCTTTCGACTTTGCAGCCCTCTCGGCGACCAGCCGCAGCCGGATCGGGTTCTCCGGCCAGGCCGGATGCTTCGCATCGGGGCGCTTGTGCAATCGTGCGAAGTGGTCCAGCGGCGCGGGCTGGATCCTGGTTCGCACTACCTCCAGTCCAGTCAGCCCGGTGCCGGCCTGCTGGTTGGCCGCCCGGTCCAGGCCCCAGACCCGAAAGGTACTGTCACCGGCGCCGGTGGCGAACAGTGAGCCATCGGGGGTGAAGGCGATCGCACTGACCCAGCCGGTGTGGCGGTCGAAACTGCGCAGGAACCCCTTGCGCACATCCCAGACGTGGACCTGCCCGGCTGCGGTCCCGGTGAGCAGCCAGTCGCCCCGAGGATCGAACGCGGCGCTGACCACGTACGTCCCGCCGTGGTCGAAATGCCTGACCGGTCGATTTTTCTGGAGGTCCCAGATGCGGGCTACCCCGTCTGCCGCCACGCTCGCCAGCAGTCGTCCCCCGGGGGAGAGGGCCAGTCCGAGGACCATCTGGGTATGGCCGTCGTAAGTCCGGCTCTTGTTTCCTCCCTCCAGCGTGTGTGATCGCAGCGCCGGTCCTGCGGTGACCAGCCGCCGGTCGTCCAGGGTGAACAGCAGGGCCTTGACCGGCCCGCGCTGACTGGACAGTGTACGCAGCAGTTTGCCGGTGTCGGTTGTCCAGATCGCCACCTGGCCGTCGAGGTGTCCGGTCGCGAGGCGCTTGCCGTCACGCGAAAAGGCGATCGAGAGAACGGACGCAGGCATGCCGGACAGCCGGTGGAGTCGCCTGCCGCTGCGGACGTCCCACAGGCTCGGTGAGGAGTGGCCGCTGGCCAGCCTCTCTCCGTCAGGGGAGAACGCGATGTTGCCCCAAGCCCCCCAGAACGTGCGTTCGAGTCGACCACTTCGGACGTTCCACAGCCGCATCACCGAGCCGCCGCCGGTGGCGATGTGCTGGCCGTCGGGGGAGAAGGCGAGCGAGACCAGCGAGGCCGGAGCGATCGCCAGTCGTCGAATGCGCTCGATCGATCCCGTATGGAAACGGTAGAACCAGATCCGCCCGCGGGTGCAGACAGCCAGTGACTCCGCCTGGGGAGAGAAGGAGGCCGACAGCCCGTGCAGTTTCTGTAGCAGCTGGCCGGTAGCCCGGCGCCAGATCCGGATTGAACCGCCTCCGGCCGTCGCCAGGACTCGGCCACTTTTTCCCAGTGAGAGCGTGCGTGCGCCCTGCTGCAGAGGAGACTGATAGCTGCCGACCTGCTTGCCTGTGGCCAGATCCCACTCGAGGACCTCGGGGTCACGCCAGCCGGCCGCGATCATCCTCGCACTGTCCGGAAACAGGATCGAGCTGACCATTGTGTGGAGACCCGTGAACTGACGCAGCGCCTTGCCACTGCGGATGTCCCACAGGGTGATGAGCCCGCGTTTGTCACCGGTGGCCAGCCGACCGTCCGGAGTAAAACCCAGAGCGGTCAAATCCCGGGACAGCCCGGGCAGCCGGGTCGCCAGCTGACCGTCCGTCACGTTCCACAGACGCACCGTGGTGTCGACACGGCGCCGGCCGTCACGGTCGTGGCTGGCCGTGGCCAGCAGCTTGCTGTCAGGCGAAAAGGCGATCGCGTCGACGCTGCCCTCGTGGCCGGAGAGTCTGTGGATCAGTTTTTTTCGACGTAGGTCCCAGACCCGCACGAGCTTCCCCTTGCCACCGATGGCGAGTAGCCGCGAGTCGGCCGAGAAAACGCAGGTGGCGCTGTCCTGGAGTCCCTTGAACTGCAGAAGCGGCTTCCAGTCGGCCACGTTCCAGACGCCGACGGCGTTCTCGCCAAAGGTGGCCAGCATGCGGCCGTCCGGCGAGTAGAGAACCTGGGTCGCAGACTCGAGAGCCAGCGTCCGATGCGGGGTTGCCAGCGGGACGGGTAGATTGTAGCCGGCCAGGCGAGTACTCCACGTATCGGCCATTGCCTGTGCTCCCACCACGTAGGCCGCCGCGTCCAGCGACCGCTTCTCGCGGACGGCTACGCGGGCCTTGTAGAGCAAGGCGTTGGCCAGGCTGACCTCCAGTTCCCGGCGTGCTTGCGTCTCGGCTCGATGAGCGCGGTTGAGACCTTGCAACGCTGTTTCGGCCTTGCTGCGCTCTCCATGTTCTCGCTGGCGCGCCAGACTCTCCTGGTCGTAGGCCCGGTTGATCTTGACGAAAGCCACGACGGTCACGACCACGCCGATCAGCAGTACGGCCAGCGTCGCGGTGACTGCGGCTCGGTGGCGCCGGGCCCACTTCAGCATGTTCTGCAGCGGGCTGTAGTCGGCCGCGGCCAGCGTACGTCCCTCGAGGTAGTGGGTGAGGTCTGTGTGGAGAGCCTCGACCGATGGGTACCGGTCGGCTGAACTGCGGGACATCGCCTTTTCGACGACCGCCTCGAGCTCCCAGGGTATGAGACGCCCGGGCGCTCGCTGCGAAGGTGGGGTCAGATCGCCGCGCAGCACCTGCGAGAGGATCTGTGGCACGCGGTCTGCCAAGTAAGGCGGCTGGAGCGTGAGCATCTCGTAGAGGATCGCGCCCAGGCTATAGATGTCCGAGCGCTGATCCAGCTTGCCGATCTCGCCGCGCGCCTGCTCGGGCGACATGTAGGCCGGCGTCCCCATGACCGTCCCGTCGAGCGTCTTCAGCGGGGTTTCCGGGCCCTGTGACGCGCTGGCCTCCGGCGTGACCCTGCCCGCGGCCGGGTCTGCCTGGCCGAGCTTCTTGGCCACGCCCCAGTCCATCACCTGAACCTCGCCGAAGCGGCCCACCATGATGTTGGCCGGTTTGAGGTCGCGGTGTATCACGTCCAGGCTGTGGGCGAACTGAATCGCGTCGCAGACCTTGAGGAACACCTGTAGCAGCTCGATGAGCGAGGAGCGCTGCGCTTCGGCAGACTCGGGTGTCTGTGCTCTGCGCCGCAGCCGCTCCCTCAAGTCTTCGCCCTCGATCCGCTTCATCGTGAAGTAGATCCGATCGCCCGGAGCCATGCCCAGCTCGTGCACCGGGACGATGTTGGGGTGCTGGAGCTGCCCGGTCAGCCGGGCCTCCTGAACGAACCTCTCGAGCTGTGCTGAATCGGACTGGCCGAGCAAGACCTTGGCCGCGACCTCCCGCTCGAGGTCTTCGTCCTCGACCGCGAGGACCTCGCCCATGCCGCCCTGCCCAAGGCTGCCCGAGATCCGGTACCGGCCGAGGTGCTCCACTTCACTGTTGGGAGAGAGATGGGATTTCTCGCCACGCGTGGTCTGGTCGAAGTCGCTCTGCTCCAGGTGCTCGCGCAGTGTCTTCTGTAGCTCGCTTCTCTCGGATCGTGGCTCGCTTCTCTCGGACATGCTGTTACGCCCTGGTCAACTCGCGCACCAGCGCGCCGGTCACCTCGTCGAGTGAATCGAGGATGCGCGCGGCCAGGCTGAAGTCGTTGTTGCGGGTCAAGTCGTGGGGTATCGCGACGCTCGGAATACCCGCAGCGGCCGCCGCTGCGATGCCTTTGTAGGCATCTTCGATCACCAGGCAGGCAGCTGGCGGTCGACCCAGCGACTCGGCGGCGGTGATGAAGGCGTCGGGCGCGGGCTTGGACTCTGCGTAGCGCTCCCGGGTGACCACATCCCGAAAATATCCGCGCAGCCCGAATCGGTCGAGGACGAACCCGACATCCGCCAGGCGCGAGTTGGTTGCCACGACGAGAGGAAACTCGGCGGAAAGGCGGACCAGCGCTTCGCGTGCGCCGGGCATCAACTCGACCTCCTCGCACAGCAGGCGGTTGTAGATCGGGTTCTTGCGGGCCCGCACTTCGTCGGGGCTGATCGGCAAGCCATACTTCGGCACCGCGATGTCCGGCCCCCGCCCGGTGGCGATCCAGTCGAGCGCGTACTCCTCGGGGCTGACCCGCACGTCAAACTCTGCCAGTACTTGGGAATAGGCCCGATAGTGCAAGATCTCGGAGTCGATCAAAACTCCGTCGAAGTCGAAGATCACTCCCGGCATGGGTTCTTACTCTCCGTGCGATGAAGCGTCGCCGACCAGGTGGGTTGGCGAGTTGAGGAACTCGTGGTTGATTGACTGAGGAGACGTCCGGTCGTGGTCGTTTTGGGTCGTGAGAACCCGGCTGAGCCGGTGGCATCCCGTGTGGTCATGCTGGAGGACCCGATCCGGCCCATGGCGGACCCGCAGCGCATGAGTCTGGTCCGGGTGAGGTCGTATACGGACCAGGGGTGACGTGGGCGGTGACTTGATCGTCGGCGCAGTCCGGGTCGGATGGGCAGCTCACGGGGTGGGGCGACCCACAATTGGCACGCACGGACATGGACAAATGGGCATATTCGACCTTATACAAGGCTGACTGCACATCTTGCCTTAAGATTTCGAACATTTTAGTTGCGTCTCATGCCTGAATAACGTATGTCTATTGTCGGTCGCGATCGGGTC
>CAZANL010000413.1:0-4980 GCA_964486115.1 uncultured Planctomycetota bacterium | reverse complement strand
GTTGTCTTCAGAGTGCAGCACATTGACTAAACAAAGCACAAACCCAGCCACCACTACCAGAAGAGCTGAGCGACGCGAGGACTCCGCGTTCGGCAAGATCGCCGTCGATATGGGGATTCTGACCCAGACGCAACTCGAACGGTGCGTCGCCGAGCAGAAAAAGCTCGCCAAGGCGGGGAAATACGTTCGCCTCGGGAAGTTGCTGACCAGGCGAAAGTACCTCTCCACCAAAGACTTTCTCGTAGTTCTGAGCCGCCAGAACAAGACCATCCTGACCTGCCCGAGCTGCGCGGCGCAGTACAACGTCAAGTCGCAACTGCCGGGCAAGCGGCTGCGCTGCAAGCACTGCAAGGAGGTGCTGACGGTTCCCTCGGAAATCGAGACTCTCACCGTCCAGGACACACTCCAGGGCGCGGCTCGCAGCGACACCCGACTGGAGGCTCAGAGCAAGGCCTTTGGCAACTACAATGTGTTGGAAGAGATCGCCCGCGGCGGGATGGGCATCGTGTTTCGGGCCAAGCAGCAGGGCTTCGACCGTGATGTCGCGCTCAAGGTGCTCAAGCGAGATCGCATCAACTCGGAGGAGTCTCTCCAGCGATTCTTCCGGGAGGCCCGGCTAGCAGGCCAGCTGAACCACCCCAACATCGTCGCAGTCTATGAGGTCGGCGAATGCGAGGGTGAGCCCTACTTCGCGATGGCCTACGTCAAGGGCCGCTCGCTCGAGGAAGTGCTGCGCAACGACTCCCTACCCAAGAATCGCGCCCTGGAATTGATGGAGACGATCGCCAACACGATACACTACGCACACGAGCAAGAAATCGTCCATCGCGACCTGAAGCCGGGCAACATCCTCATCGACGAGGACGGCCGACCGCGACTCACGGACTTCGGTCTGGCCAAGCACCTCGACGGTCAATCATTGACCCAGAGCGGCATCGACATCGGCACGCCACATTACATGTCCCCCGAGCAGGTCTTGGGACAAGTCGAGCTGATCGACGAGCGCTCCGACATCTACTCACTGGGTGTGATGCTCTACCAGACAATGACCCGCCGCCTGCCTTTCGGCGGTAAGAGCGCAATCGAGATCTACCACAAGATCCTCAACCACACACCGGCCAAGCCGTCGACCCTCAAGCGCGGACTGCCGCGGGAACTCGACGTGGTCTGCGCCAAGGCCATGACACGCAACCCGAGTCACCGGTACGCGACCGCTGCCGAGTTCGCCATGGATGTCCAGCGACTCCGAACCGGCGAACCGATCTTGGCCAAACCACCGAGTCCGATCGTCCGAGTCCTCTGGACCCTCAAGCACCATCGTGGGGCCTGTGTGGGTGGCGTTTTCCTGGCGGTCCTCCTGCTGCTCGCCGCCGGCCTGATAAAGCATCAGTGGGAGAAAGACCAAAACGCCACGCCCCCAAGCAAACAGCCCTTGGCCAAGAAGCCTTCTCCCTCCAAACCGCCAGAGAGAAACCCGGATACAAAACTGGGACCGGTCGAGCAGCTGACCATGAGGGCCGAGACGGCATTGCTTCAGCAGCGGCTCGCCGAGGCCGAAAAACACCTCCAGCAGGCACTGCGTCTGGCGCCCAAGAACTTCAAGCTACACTTCCTGCTCGGACGGATTTACGAAGGGACCAGAGAGCCCGAGAAAGCTGAAGCGGCCTACCGCAACTCGATCGCCGAGAACCCTGCCCACTGGGAGGCGGTCTTTCGGCTAGGACGGGTCCTGTTCTATCAGGACAAGATGAAGGAGGCGAAGGCGAAGTTTTCCCGCGTGATTGCGCTGGGCAAGGCCGTCCCCGCGCAATTCCGCTCCGAGAGTTATCGAATGCGCGCCCGCTGCTACTACTTCTTCAAAGAAGACGTGGCGGCCATCGACGACTTCGAACAGGCGCTCAACCTGAACCCCAAAAACTACCTGGCGCACCACTGGTTGGGCATTCTCTATTTCGCACACATGAAGCTCTACGGGCCGGCCAAGGTTGAGTTCAACCGTGCGCTCAACATCAAGAAACACTACGTCGAGAGCCTGCTGTTCCGGGGCGCCTGCTCGGCCTACCTGGAGGAGTTCGATTCCGCATTCGACGATTTCTCGAACGCCTACGACCGTGACCCGCAGCTGTGCCACAACCTCATCGAGAGGGGGTTCGAATCGGACTATGACGCCAGGCGCTACGAGGTGGACGTCAAGGAGGCCAAGAGATTCCTCACCAACCTGCAGGGCCACGTGCAGGCGCTGGTCAAGAAGGGAAAGATCAGCAACTACAAGTTCGGTCTCTACATGGGGTTGTACGCCCACTACACCGGAAAGTACGAGGCGGCCGTCATCTCCCTCAGCGCCGCGATTCGGGGGGCGCCCTTCGAGCAAAAGCGGCGGCTCTACATTTTCCGCGGCCTATCGCTCGACATGCTCGGGAAGCACGAGCAGGCCATCGAGGACTTCTCGCGAGCGCTGACCACCAAGCCGAAAGATGTCTTCGGGCGGTTGCACCGGGGCACGAGCTACCTCAAACTCAACCAGCTAGAAAAAGCAAAAGAGGATCTCGAATTCGTCGCGCGAGAAGATACGAATGAGGTCCGCGCCGCAATGCATCTGGGCATGATCGCGCTACTCGACCAGCGTCATGACGGCGCCAAGAAGTGGCTCGAACAGGCACTGAAAATCGCCCCTAGCGACAGCCGGTGCCACTCGCTGTACGCCTGGTTCAAAAGCCAGGCTCCGGCGCCTCACAGGGATCTCGCGGCCGCGTCCCGCGAAGCCCTGACAGGCCTGACACTGAACCGAAAGGTGCCTCTCTCATGGGGTATGCTCGGCGTCATCCTCGAAGCGCAGGGCGACAAGGAAAAAGCCAAGGCCCACTATGAGAAAGCCCTGGCAGCCAAACCCAAGCACTGGTTCTTCACCCCTGCTTTCTACAAAAGTCGACTGAAGCACTGATCCATGCCCCAACTGGTTGTCGTCGAAGGCCCCAACGTCGGGGGGACATACGAGGTTCAAGCGCAGACCACTCTGGGCTCGGACATCAGCAACAACATAGTGCTTCCGGACCGGCGAATCGCCAAGAAACAGGCCTACTTCGACCAACGGGACGGGGCGTTCTACATCCGCAGCACAGAGGACACCCGGCGGATCCTGGTCAACAGCCAGTCGGTGAGCGAATCGGTGCTGAGGCACGGCGACATGCTGACGATCGGCGAGACGATCATGCTGTTCAACGAGGAAGCCTCACTTCGCAGCCAATCCGTCGAAAACGACGTGATCAGCATCCAACAATCGACGATCCATTCGCGCAAAAGGCAGTACGAGGACACAACCCATGTCATTGAGTCATTCGACCAACTGGACAAGTCGGCCAAGCGCCTGGCCACCCTATACAGTGTCGCCAATGCGATCAGCAGTCGCCTCGACAGAGAGGACCTGCTCGAGAAGATCCTCGACCTGATATTTCATGTCTTTCCGGCTGACCGTGGCCTGATACTGCTCCGGGAAGAAGGGAAACGATCGCTGAAGCCCAAGGTCCACCGTAACAAACTCAGCCGCAGCAACGAGATGCCACACGTCTCACGCACCATCATCAAGGAAGTTCTGCGGACCAAGGAATCGGTGCTGACGATGGACGCGATGGACGACGATCGTTTCCTCTCGGGGATGAGCATCGTCGAGCAGAGCATCCGCTCCGCAATGTGCGTTCCACTGCTCTCGCGCGACCGACTGCTCGGCGTGATCAGCGTGGACTCCTCCTCGCGCTCGGAAGCGTTCGCAGAAGCGGATCTGGAGTTGATGACTGGCATTGCCCACCAGGCCGCCAACGCACTGGAGAATGTGCGGATCTACACCCGACGCAAGGAGCACACCGAAGATCTGATATCGCTTGGCAAAGCAACTCAGCAACTGTCCAGTTACCTGCGCAAGGATACGATCTACCGCGAAGCAGTTCACATCGCCTGCAGCCTGGTCAAGGCCAACCGTGTCTCGCTAGCCTGTCTAGACGGACACACTCCGGAACACCATATCAGACTGATGTTCTCGCGCGGCATCGACCCACGTGACTGGAAGAACATCACCCACCCGCTAAAGACCGATGGACTGATCGGCCACGCAATCATGCACAATCGCTCCCTGCTGGTACGCGACCCGGAGCGGGACATCCCAGCGGAGATCAAGTTCGAGCCAGCCCCCCAGTATGCCACGAGTTCGTTCATCATCATACCGATCAGCGCCAAGGGAGACGTGTTCGACTTCACCACCCCCGCTTTCGGGGCACTCTGTGTCACGGACAAGCTGAGCGGCAGACGGTTCAACGAGCGTGATCTTCAGTTGCTGTCGATCCTGGCCAGCCAGATCGGCATCGCAATGACCAACGCCGAGCTCTACGAGCGGGCTACCGTCGACTCCCTGACTCAGACGTATGTGCGGCGCTACTTTTTCCAGAAGCTCGACGAATTGGTCGAGCGAGCCACAAGCCGGTCCGAACCGCTAATTCTGATCATGCTCGACCTGGACCACTTCAAGCAGTGCAATGACGTCCACGGTCACACCGCCGGAGACCTGGTCCTACAAGGGACGGGCATGATTTTGCGCAAGATGATCCGACAGCAAGACATCGCCGCTCGTTACGGGGGAGAGGAGTTCGGGATCCTGCTCTACGACACCGGCATCAGCACCGCGGTAGAAATTGCCGAGCGGATACGTACGTCGATCGAGGGACACTCGTTCCACGGCAAGAGTGAGCCCACGATCAGAATGACGGTATCTATCGGTCTCGCAGAGCTAGGCCCGGGAGATACGCCAAAAACCCTGATCAAGAAAGCGGACGACGCACTGTACCTGGCCAAGGAAAACGGGCGAAACAACGCGATCGTGTTTCAGCCCTAGCCACCCAGCCGACCGTCCAGACCTGCCGCTGATCCGGCAAACAGTCGACAGAGAGTCGGACTGGAGAGCCAGGTCGGATCTAGCCCGATCGCTTCTGGCTG
>CAZANL010000412.1:2743-4988 GCA_964486115.1 uncultured Planctomycetota bacterium | reverse complement strand
TATTGCGGTGCACGTTGCAAATGTCCGCAACTTCTGTAGTTGAGTAAAAGGACTTCTTATTAATCGCCATATCTTACATCTTGTTACAGGGGTTAGGTCGGTATTATTGCGACGTCGCCTATTTACACTGCATTTTGGACGTCTCGTGCAACGGAATGATATCGTGCAAAGGAATAATAGGGTGGTCGCCAAGGGGGGTCAAGAACAAAAGCAACCACTTGAACGGATCTTACGATTGGGGCAGATGGCTATTCTTGGAGCTTTCTGAATAGCCCGTGTGGTACCATGAGAGCCTCTCGATGGCCTACCTGATCGCCGTATTTCCCTATCAACGCTTTGATCGCAAGGGACGCTTCGCAGTCTGGAGACTGGACGAAGCGTTGCGGCCGGTCAAGGGCCCAGTCACGCTCGGGGTGGGCCTGAAGCTCCTGACTGATGACGCCGGCGTCTGTTTCGGCGATTCTGTGGAGTTGGTTGGTGGAGAGTCCGTCAGGGCTGGTGAACAAGCCCTGACGATCCCGGAGTCGACGGAGGTCGGACGAGCCGAGGGGCTTCGGGTTGTTCTGTATCACGATCGGCCGGTCTATGGCCCGGGGGGGGGGCTGCGGTTTCGGATCGTCGCTCTGAGTGGAGGAGCGCCCCTGTCTGGCACCCAGGCGACTGTCCGCCTGGAACTCGAGGATGGACGGATCGTTGGCGGACGGACGGTGGTGACCAGCCGCTTTGGCACGGCATCGGGGCAGATTCCCGTGCCGTCCAATCTCACGCCCCAGACCGCGGTGCTGACCTTGGAGTTGTCTGGGGGGCAGTGGCGGGCACCCGTGCTGATCCAGGCGCATCGTCCGGCCTTGCTGCTGCCTGAGCCACTGGATCTTCCGGTCAGGCTGCAGCCCGAGGCGCCGGCTCCAACCTGGACGGTGGGCTGCCGTTACGCCTTCGGACAACCGGTCGGCCAGGGGGAACTTCGGGTGCTGATTCAAGGGGGAGCGGAGCGCTGGGAAGATAGCTGCCCCGTGTCCGGCGAGTACGTGGAGGTGACTGTCCCCGAGGCGTGCTGGGGCGAACTGCTGGCCGGAGCAGCAGCCGATGACGCGCCTCTTTGCGTCACACTGACGCTGTTGGATCGGCATGGGCGCCGTGGTGTGTGGGGCCGACAAATAGCGGTGGGCTATGGTCCACCGGGCCTCGTGCTCGAGCTGGATGCGGAGCAGGCCGATCCCGGAGGGAGGGTGACGGGTCGTGTGCTGGCTCGTGATGCCGAGGCGCCGGAGCTGGCGCTCGAACTCGACGGGCAGCCCCTGGCGAGTGGGTGCCTCAATCTCGCGGGCAGCTGGGAGTTCGCTTTCCGCGCGCCCGACGAACCGGGTGAGTACGTGCTCTGCGTCATCGGCGATGGGGTGACGCTGGGCACCGAGCAGCTTCAGGTTGTCGCGGACAGACCACTGATCCTCGAGCTGTCCCCCGATGGTTCGGTCACTGCGCGTCTGGCCGATGCAGTCGCCATGCGATCCGACCTGCTCGTCGTCGCGAGCGATGTGGCGGGCCAGCTTTGCGCGGCGACCACCCTCGTCTGGTCAAACCAGGATGTGGCGTCCGGGAACGTCGAGCTGCCAGGCGCCGGTAGCTATCTGCTGACCGGGATGACCCTGCTACAATCCGCCGAGGAGGATCAGCCACGGCTGTTGACCGCCGGTGCGCAGGTCCGCTGTCCCGTCCTGGATCCGCCGACGATCAGTCTGGAGGGCTTGCCAGAGGAGGCGGAGCCGGGAACGGTATTGACTGTTCGCGCCATGGTCTCTGGCGCGGAGGACTGGCAGATGGGGGGCTGGCTGTTCGACCGCGGGCTGTCCGGATTCGGCGACCCGCTCCCGGACCCGTTGCCAGACGCGCTGGGCGGTCAGGCCCGGGCTCTCACCGCCGAGGACCGGATGGCGGTCTGGCCCGTCTGCTGTCGCACTTTTGGTATACGGCAGGAAGATGTCGCGCTGCCTCCTTTCGGTGATCCGGATGGGCCGATCGTCGGCGGGAACCTGGGGCGGTGCGATAGCGACGAGGTTCAGCTGGACCTGTGCTACGAGCCGGACGATCTGGAGCTGGAAATAGCGGGGGATTCGGAGGAGGAGGGTGAGCCTGTCGTGCGGATCGTCGGCGGCGCGAGCTGGTGGGAGCCTGCGCTGGAGAGTGACAGCGATCCGCTGGTACTGCGCGTACCGCTTCCCGGACAAATCACGACCCACGAACTGCG
>CAZANL010000412.1:0-2733 GCA_964486115.1 uncultured Planctomycetota bacterium | reverse complement strand
GTCTCTCGTTGTCCGACGCACGGGGTGGGCAGGCCGAGATCCGACCTTCGGTCCGCGCCACACGAGACCTGTTTGTCCAGGGCGACCTGCCGGAGCAGGCCATCCTGGGCGATCGGATCGAGGTGTGTTGCACGGTGCACAACCGCGGTGACGCCCTGCTACAGGGAGTCCTCGAGCTGACGGCGGGGGACGGGCTCTCGCTGCATGGCAGCGCCGAGCAAGCGATCGAGGTTTCTGCCTGCAGCAGTGCTCAGCGCCGCTGGGTGATCGAGGCAGTCGCATGTGGGCGCCACGCGGTGTGCTTCACCCTTCAGGGCCGGGATGCCGAGGAGCTGGTGCTCGACGTGATACCGCCCGGGTCTCCGGTGAGGACCCAGGTCGAGGTGATGCCAGGCCGTCCGCTGGTGGTGCCGAGCGAAGCTGACGACCATCAGGTGTGCGCTTCGCTGCATGTCGCACTCCCCTCACTGGCGCCCTTCGCACAACTGGTCGCCTGGTCTCGATACCGGCATGGATGTAGCGAGCAGACGGCAAGTCGGGTCGAGACTGCGGCTCGCGTGCTGGGCTACGCGGACCGGCATGGGCTTCGTCTCGCCGGTCGGGAGGCGACCGAGACGATGATCGATCAGGGCGTCGGCACGCTGCTCGCGTGGCAGGGTCCCAAGGGTTGGAGCTGGTATGGAGAGGGTGAGGACCCCTACCTGTCCTCCCTGGTGCTGCGCGGTCTGGTTGCAGCTCGGCAAGTGGGACGGGACGTACCTGAGAGCGCCATCAGGCAAGGCTTGGTCGGGCTGTTTCGAACGCGCTCGAGCTGGCATGAGGCAGATGGGTTTGGTTACGGCCTGCCCGAGGAGTTGCTGCTCGCAGAGGTTCTGGGGGCGCTACAAGCCGTGCAGAGCGTGCTGCCCAACCGCCGCGTCGAAGACGCCGTGGACGAGCTGATGGAACAGCTCACTCGTCAGATGATGGAAGACCCGCCCTCCGATCCTTACCTGCTGTCGATCGCCGTGCAGCCGGTTGCCGAGGCGCATCCTGAGATGGTTCAGCTGGCGGCGGGAATGGTCCTGACTGACTGGCGGGCCGAGGGGCATCCACGCTTCGCCGGCCCGGGGGGCCAGGACGAAGCACTGGCGGCTGCGAGCCGCGTTCTGCGGATCAGTGGACTGGCGGTGCCGCCCGAGTGGGCCCGCCAACTGTCGCGGCCCTCGCCGGACGATCTGTTCAACACCCGCGGGCTGGCGATGCGCACGCGAGCGCTGGTCGAGCTAGAGCCAGACTCGACGTTCGAGGGCAGGCTCACCATCCGTGTCGGGAATCAATGCGTGCGAGAAACGCAGCTGGACCGTGACTCCCATACGAGCGCAGCGCTCGATCTGGCATGGGTCGATCTGAGCGGACACCTCGTGCCCGGAGTCGAGGTGTCGGTCGATCTGGAACCCGCCGAGCTGGAGGGGCTGCAGGTGCACCTCGAGTGTGCTCGCTGGCCGGCCTCCGGGGCGGCGATGGAGCAACTGAGTCGTCATCTTTCGCACCAGACGGCCACCGTCGGACAAGGAGTGGAGGTCACACTGGAGCTGGACGGAGAACTGCCGGACTGGTCGGTTTTGCGAGAGCCGCTACCGTCCAACACACGTGTCGATCGGGAGTCGCTCGACGCGCTGGTGGCGGCCGGACAGATCTGTTCCTGGAGCCAGGTGGCCGGGGCGCTGCAGCTTTATTTCGAGAGTCCGCCGTCCAGGCTGACCTATGGCTTGATCGCAGACCGAGTTGGCGTCTGTAGCCAGCCCGGTCCGCTTCTGGCACCCATGTATGGTTCGGCGAGCGCGACGCTCCAGGGGGCCGCAACGTGTCTCAGGGTTACCTGAGACACAAGATGCTTTACTGGTAAATCGCTTGGTTAGCTTGGCAAATCGGTTAGGCTCCTCGCGATGTCGTCCCGAGCGCTTGCGCACCAATCCACCGTTGAACTGCGGATCTCTCCTGACAGCCCTCGGACACCCGGATCAGCCTCGTGAAATGTTGCAAGCGGTACAGGAAGAAGCGCAAGGCCTGCAGCGACTGTCCGTGGTTACCTTCTGGCTCGCGCAAGAAGCGTGGAAAGCGCAAGTCGTGCCGTCGTCAGAACCGCTGACGCCGGGCCCGAAAATAGTCTTGGGCGGTCAGGCTGAGATGTAATTAGCCTCGCTGCCAACCCGGGTCCACCATCTGGATCGACAGCGGCGGTGGGTCCGAATCTGGCACGCAGCGATAACCGGTCAAGTCGGTGATTCCTTCCTCGGCCAAGACCTCTTCGTCGAGCCACGCCTTGAACGGCAGGTCCGACGGGTCGCGGGCGAGCAGCGCCGCTGTGGCGTCGGCCAGGATCTCGGGCGTTCGCCACTGGCCCGGGTCACCGATCCCGAGGTTTTCCGTCGCAGCGGTTCGGATCGCCGTCACGGGCCACAGCGCCGAAGCGGTCACTCCGTGGCCGCGGCACTCGCCGGCGATTGCGCGGCCGAGCATCGTCATTCCCAATTTGGACACGAGGTAAGGCGCCTTGCCGACGGCGGCTTCTGGCACCTCCGGAGGCGACATCATCAGGACGTGGCCGTATCCCTGCTGGGACATGATGGGCAGCACCGCGCGGCTGCACAGAAACGCGCCACGTACATTGACCGACATCACCAGGTCGAACTTCTTGACCGGCCAGTCGACCAGCGGCGCCCAGAAAATAGCGCCGGCATTGTTGATCAG
>CAZANL010000411.1:1752-4988 GCA_964486115.1 uncultured Planctomycetota bacterium | reverse complement strand
ATTCAGCGTCAAGCTGTGGCAGGGATTCACGCACCAGGGCGAGGCCAGTGCCGAATTGTTCGCTGCGTTCCGGGAGGCGCTCGAGCCGATTCGTGAGGCGGGCCGACTGGCAGCCGTGTTGGTCCAGTTTCCCTGGTCGGTCGACGATACCGCAGTTGGGCGGCAGAGGCTCGAGTTGATCGCACGAGCGCTCGATGGATACGTGTTGGTGTTGGAGATCCGGCATCGCTCGTGGTTGGCGCCGGACGCCGTCCGCTGGATTGGCGATCAGGGGTACTGCTTCTGCAATATCGACCAGCCCCCGTCTGCGCAAGGTGTCTATCCGACGGCGCTGGTTACAGGCTCGCTGGGCTACGTTCGCTTGCACGGACGGGCCCAGGCTTGGTTCGACGGACAAGCGGGGCGTGATGCCAAATACGACTATCTGTACCGCCCGTGGGAACTGGAAAAGTGGACACACCGCATCGACCAGATCAGGGCGCGCGTCGGCTGCACGCTGGTGATCACCAACAACCACTTTCGCGGACAGGCCGTGGCCAATGCGATTCAGCTGCGGCAGATGCTAGGGCTGCGAGCGGTTTCGATCCCCGAGCGAATTCAAACCACATTCCCGTTTCTGCTATAATTTTCCCGAATGAACCCCAGGGATGACCCGACTCTATTTCTCTCAGGGCGCAGTGGCCAGGCCGAGAGCCAAGCTTTCAGCGAACAGGAGTTTGCTGCCCGTGCCCCCGCGCCGGTTTCCTTTCCTTACTGTCGGATCGTCAGCGAGCGTAGTCCGGTTCAGAAGCTGCAGCATCTGTTTCTGGTTTACGGCAATCTGGTTCGGTTCGCCACGATTCTCGCGTTAGCCGCTCGGCTAGAGCGTGGCATGGGTGCCGAGCAGGCGGGGCAGGAACTTCGCGTGTTGGGAGCCGGGGATCTCGAAGGCTGGGTCCAATCGCTCGGTCGGCTGACCGAGGGGCTGGCTGACGATGCACTGGGCAGGGCGCTCGACAACTTTCACCGGACGCTCGAGGTCGAGCGGACGATTCGGGTTCGTGAGATCATCGATATGCGCGCGGTGGAGAGCGAGCTGGGACAGCTGAGCAACCTGGCTCGCCTTCAGAAGAGCCATCCCCGCAATCTCGGAAAGGTTGATGAGTCGACACTACAACAGAGCCTGGCCTACGGCTTGCACGCGATACGCGAGATGCTCGAGCAGGCGGGGCCACTGCTGGCTTTTCGGTTGATCCACCGCTGTCGAGGTGCGGAAGGAGAATCGGAAGAGATACGCGAGCTGGTCGGCGACCGCGAGAAGTTCCCGTCCCTGGGGCGGGAAGTGCCTGACGGCATGGAGCTGGACCGTGTCTATGCGGAGCGGCCGGACGGCCCGCCCCTGGACCTGCACCCGCTGGCCGTTTTCCAGCAGTGCTATGAGTGTGTTCGGGAACTTGCCGACGGCGATAGCCGAGAGATTTTCTTTTATCGAGGCCATTCGGGGCGGCGGATCTACTACCAGGGAACACGTCATCAGATTGCGACGCAGGAACTTGTCTCGGCGTTTCAGCAGCGGCTCGGGGGCTGCCAGTCATTGCCGGATTCGGATGGGGGAGTTCCTTCTGACGCCAAGGGGTTACTGGAGAGTCTGACCTCTCGGTCGATCGAGCGCGCTCGGCAGTCAGGTCGATATCAGCCCGATTTGTACGTGGCGCGCAAGGAGGCGGAGCACCAGGTCCTGCGTCAGTTGTGCCACGGACGGCAGCCCGTGATGCTGATTCAGGGCGAGTGCGGACTGGGCAAGTCCGCACTGCTGGATCACCTTTGCTTGAAGCTCCCGCGCATGGGCCACTGGGTGCTGCCGCTGGACCTGATGAGCGAGGGCTTCCTCTCTGACGCGGCCTCGGTGGTCAACGAATCGCTGGGTGTGGCGGTTGGCGATCTGCTGAAAGAGGCGGCGGATGCTCTCAACGTGGGGAAGCGGCTGGTGATACTGGTCGATCACCTGGATCGAACCGCTTCGCAGGATCTATTCGAGTCTTTTGTCGCCTTGGCCGCGGACTGGGAGCGTGACTACCCGTTCGTCCGTTGGGTGATCACCATGCGGCCGTCTTTCGGCACGCTGATGCGCAACGAAGCGATCGGATCTCGTACGCTGAATGCGAACGTATTGGCTTCCTTCGAGCGGGACGGCCTGGAGGGACCGATTCACGAGCCGTTCTACCGGCTTCCCCAGCTGGACAAACAAGAGCGTGACACCCTCTATCAGAGGGCCACCCAGCTGGATCGCTTCCGTGTCGGCACCCCGATGCATTTACTCAAGAGCTCCACGCAAGAGATGCTGCGAAACCCGGACCTGTTGCTGTTGACCCTCGCAGGGTACCGCGCGCGCGAGATCCCTCCGGCGATGACGATCAACCGGATTCTCTCGCGTTACTGGCGCAAGCAGGTCGGGAAGACGGCCGAACGCAAGCAGTTCTCACGGGCCCTGGTTCGTGCGATGTACGAAAAGCGGACGGAGTCTGCATCGGTTGATGACCTGATCGACACAGGCGAAGAGGCCTTGGCTCGCGAGGTGCTGGCAGGCGAACAGAGCTCGTTGATCGAAGGTCTATGTCGAGATGGCGTCCTGGTGCGTCACGGTGGCGGCGAGGGGGTGTTCAACGAGGATCTGTTCTCCTTCACCCATCCACACGTGTTTGGCTTTCTGCTGGCGGACATGCTCGAAGGCGAACAGGGGCCGGATGCGCGGCTGATGGCCGATCTGTCGCGAGAGCCGGTTGGGCGCAACCTCGCAGCCGAGCCACTCTTTTTTCTGATGGCGCGCCGCGCCGAGTCCAAGGAGATCGACTGGATCGAGAAGGTTGTCTCGGCTGGTGGGCCGCTGATGCGCACGATCTTGCTTCGCTTGTTGCAGCACGAGGAGATGAAGCTCAGCCGCAAGAAGCCAGCAGAGCAGGAGGACTTGGGTCCTCTGGCCAGCGAGCTGCTGAGGGTCGAGGCCGGGGTCTACAGTCTGCTCGACCTGGCCGGTCAGTACTACCAGCGTGGGAATCTTGCGCGGGTACAGGTGCTGCTGACCAGGCTGCAGGCGAGTCCGGTGGCCGAGGAACTGCGTCTGGATTTCCTGCTCGCCCGAGCAGCGTTCGCACAGGGAGAGCTGAAGGCGGCGCTGAAGCACATCAAGAAGGCGGAAAAGCGACATCGAGATCTGGGTCCGAGCTGGGACTTCAAGTTTTCCTCGACTTACGCCGAGG
>CAZANL010000411.1:0-1742 GCA_964486115.1 uncultured Planctomycetota bacterium | reverse complement strand
CGATCACGCGGCCAAGGCCGAGGGGCTGGTGCGCAAGCTGTTCGATCGCCTGCAGGTGGCTGAAGCACGAGATCTGTTGATCTCATGTCGGGTGCTGCTGGCGCGCTGTATTGCGGCGGGAGACAACCCTGAGCAGGCCACTGACCTGTATGAGAGGGCGATCGAGACTGCATTCCAGGCCAATGACGAGAGTCAGTCGCGACGTATTCGTGAGAGGTACGTGGCTCACCTGATGGCCCAGCGTGACGAAGCGGGAGCCCGTCAGCAGCTGGAGCACCTGCTAGAAGACGATCTCAGCGGAGCCGATGGGGAGGTTCGTTTGCTCGTGCAAATGGCGGAGCTCGAGCCGTGGGGTTCGCAGGCCCGGAGAGAACGACTGCAGAAAGCACTCGCGGTGGCGTTTCAGCTCGGTCCTTCGCTCACGCTGGCTGAGGTGGCCTTGGCCTTGGGCGAGGCGGAGGAGCAGGCGGATCGAATGCCGCAGGCCCTGGACTGCTTCTTGCAGGCGGTCGAGGTGAGTTGCCTGTTCGACGATCTGCAGCTCATCGCTCGCTCGCGGGATCGCCTGGGGCATACCCAGCAAGATCTCGGCGACTATGAGCAGGCTCTCGAGAACTTCTCAAAGAGCCTCGAGTTGAACAAGCGACTGAAGGACAAGGCGGGGTTGGCCTCTGTCTATCATAGTATCGGTCAGATCTTCCGCTCAATGGGTGATGGGCAGAAGGCTCTTGATTATTACGCCAAGAGCGGAGAGTTGAAAAAGGAACTTGGCGACGAGCAGGGGCAGGCGGCCACCTGGCTGCAGATGTCAGTGTTGTTGGCCGCGCGCGGAGACGATGCGGAAGCGGCGCGAGTGCTCAAGGCGGCAAAGCTGATCTGTGCGGTGGTGGGAGACCAGTGCGCCATGGCCGCCTGTCTGTGGAGCGACGGACTGATCGAGCAGGAGCGGGGCGACAACGAGCGCGCGCTGAAATGCTACGAGGAAGCGCGTAAGATCCAGGAGGTAGAAAATGATCGCCGCGGATTGGCGGCGACCTTCAGCCAGATGGCGCTGATCCACAAAGGGCGGGGCGACGACTACGCCGCACTCAAGTTGTTCGAGCAAGCCGCAGAGATCCACCAGCGGCGCGGGGATCGTCGTGGTCTGTCGGCCTGCTACAACAACATTGGCGTGATCTACGATGCGCGTGGTGATTTTGATCAGGCGCTGACGTACTACGAGCGCGACCTGGAGATCGCCCAGGAGTTGGAAGATCTGTCGGGCACGGCAACCAGCTTCAACAACCTCGCGATTCTGCACTATCATCAGCGTAACTTCGTCCGGGCGCTGTATTACCTGGAGAAGAGTTATGGGGTGTACAAGCAGCTGGGTGACAAGGGGGCGATCTCGGCAATGGAAGAGAAGATCGCCCGCGTCAAGGCGAAGATGTAGGCCTGAAGGAGTCCGCCGCAGCGGTCGATCGATGGCTGCGGTCTGGCAGTCGTCAGACGGCCCCGGCACTCACCGCGTACATCAACTGGGCGCCGTAATACAGCGGCACCCCCCAGAGCTTGTTGACGAATTCTCGCTGGACGAACCGATTTCGTGCCACGGCCAGATCCGAAATGAAAAAGCAGATCGCGGCAGAGCCGATGAGCGTCTCGCCGGTCCCCAGTGCGAGCGCGGCCGAGGCGGTCAGCACCGCCGTGTAGACCTGCACCGGCACGCGATACTTGCGCTCTAGCTTGGGCATCAGCCAGAC
>CAZANL010000410.1:4444-4991 GCA_964486115.1 uncultured Planctomycetota bacterium | reverse complement strand
AAGGACGAGAAGAACCAGGACTCGACCGAGCTGACGGGCGACATCAACTACCGCAGGATTGCACAGTACGGCTCCGACTCAGACCCGCGGGCCTTCGACTTCGACGGCGAGTTCAACGTCGCCAACCGCGGGTTGATCGAGTTCATCGAGGTGCTCAAACTCGACGTGGCGTTCCTCTACGACCTGCTCGGCGCATCGCAGGAGCACTCGATCAAGCCGAAGAAGTTCGCGCAGACCGATATCGACGAGGTCATCCTCGGTCACACCAATGAGCCGGAATACAAGAAACTCCAGAACAACGAGCTGATGGAGGCGTTTCGGGATCGGACGGTCAAGGTCGACGTGCCTTACAACATCCGGCTCAGGAACGAGATCAGGATCTACGAGAAGGATTTCAATGCCGAGAAGGTGCGGGGCAAGCACATCGCGCCGCACACGATCGAGATGGCTGCGATGTGGGGTGTGCTGACCCGCCTGGAGGAACCGCGCAAGCCGAACCTGACCTTGATGCAGAAGCTCAAGCTCTACAACGGCAAGACACTGCCTG
>CAZANL010000410.1:0-4434 GCA_964486115.1 uncultured Planctomycetota bacterium | reverse complement strand
AGTCGGAGCGCGAGGGGATGGAGGGCATCAGCCCACGATATATTCAGGACAAGATCTCCAATGCGCTGGTCAACGACAAGGATGATGGATGCATCAACCCGTTCATGGTGCTCAACGAGTTGGGTCGGGGTCTGGAGCACCACTCCCTGATCAACGACGAGGACCTGAAGAAGCGCTATCGCGAGCTGCTGGCCGAGGTCAAGTTGGAATACGAGGATACCGTCAAGAACGAGGTGCAGAAGGCGATCTCGGCCGACGCAGAGGCGATCCAGCGGTTGTGCGCCAACTACGTGGACAATGTCAAGGCCTACACGCAGAAGGAAAAGGTGCGCAACAAGTACACCGGACAGGACGAGGAGCCGGATGAGCGGTTGATGCGCTCGATCGAGGAGAAGATCCAGATTCCGGATTCGCGCAAGGACGACTTCCGGAGAGAGATCATGAACTACATCGGAGCCTTGGCGCTCGAGGGCAAGGTCTTCGACTACGCCACCAACGAGCGGTTGCAGAAGGCGCTCGAATTGAAGCTGTTCGAGGACAAGAAGGACTCGATCAAACTCACCCAGCTGGTCAGCTCGATCGCCGATCAGGAGACACAGGAGAAGATCGACGTGGTCAAGTCTCGGCTGATCAAGAACTACGGCTACTGCGACATCTGTGCGACAGACGTACTCAACTTCGTCGCTAGCATCTTTGCGCGAGGAGATGCCAAGGAGCAGGATTAGGGGCGACCCATGTCGATCCGGCGGATCCGGAAGGACAATGCGCGCTTCAAGCAGATCGTGCGCGGACGGATCAAGAAGAACCTGAAGAAGTACATCCGCAGTGGCGAGATGATCGGGCGCCAAGGCAAGGACCTGGTCAGCATTCCGTTGCCCCATATCGAGTTGCCCCGGTTTCGCTACGGCAAGAACCAGAAAGAGGGTGTGGGTCAGGGTGGGGGAGAGAAGGGCACGCCGATCAGCCGTGACCCACGCGGGCACGGTGGTCCGGGCGAGGCGGGTGACGTGCCTGGCCGCCACCTGATGGAAGTGGAGGTCACGCTGGAGGAGCTGGCCCAGATCCTCGGCGAGGCGCTCGAGCTTCCCAACATCGAGCCCAAGGGGCAGAAGAACATCGAGTCGGAGCGCAATATCTACAACAAGATCCGCACCGTCGGACCGGAGTCGCTGGTTCACTTCAAGCGGACCTTCCGCGAGGCGCTGAAGCGCCAGATGGCGCTGGGGGAGTACGACCCGAACGATCCGATGATCGTGCCGATCCGTCGAGACAAGCGCTATCGCTCCTGGACGACCAAGCTGCACCCGCAATCGAACGCGGTGATCATCTACATGATGGACGTGTCGGGTTCGATGGGGCGGGAGCAGAAGGAGATCGTGCGGATCGAATCGTTCTGGCTCGACACCTGGCTGCGCAGCCAGTACAAGCAACTCCAGGTGCGCTACATCGTGCACGACGCGGCGGCCAAGGAGGTGGATCAGCACACCTTCTACCACCTGCGCGAGTCGGGTGGGACCAAGATCTCATCGGCCTACTCCCTGTGTCGGCGGATCATCGAAAAGGACTATCCCCGCAACGAGTGGAACATCTATCCGTTCCACTTCTCGGACGGCGACAACTGGGGCGGGGACGACACCAAGCGCTGCGTGGAGTTGCTCGAGAAGCATCTGTTACCCGCCGGAAACATGTTCTGTTACGGGCAGGTCAAGAGCGCCTACGGGTCCGGTCAGTTCAAGCGTGACCTGGACGCTCATTTTGGCGAGGTTCATCCGGATCTGATCACATCCGACATCCCGGATCGGGACGGAATCATCGTTTCGATCAAGGAATTCCTGGGAAAGGGGCGCTAGTCACGTGGGCGCCTTGACGCCGGAGATGGCCAAACTCCAGGAAGAGATCGAGGGCTACGCTCGGGAATATGACCTGGACTTCTTCGAGATCCGCTACGAACTGCTGGACTGGGACGAGCTGAACGAGGTGGCCTCCTACGGTGGGTTTCCCAGCCGCTATCCGCACTGGCGCTTCGGCATGGAGTACGAGAGCCTGATCAAGGGGTACTCCTGGGGCTTGTCGAAGATCTACGAGTTGGTGATCAACAACAACCCCTGCTACGCCTACCTGATGCAGAACAACGGCATCGTCGACCAGAAGCTCGTGATGGCGCATGTCTGTGGCCACTGCGACTTCTTCAAGAACAACTCCTGGTTCTCCAAGACCAACCGCAAGATGGTCGACGAGATGGCCAACCATGCCGTGCGGGTGAGGCGTTATATCGAGCGCTACGGACTCGAGCGGGTCGAGAACTTCATCGACAGCTGTCTGTCGATCGAGAACCTGATCGACGTCTACTCACCATTCATCAAGCGCAAGAAAGTGCGCGAGGAGGTCTCCTCGCTCGATCAGTCGCTCTGCGACGCGCCTGAAACGGTTCAGCGCATCGAGGGGCGCGAGTACATGCGCGACTATCTGAACCCGCCGAAAGAGATCGAGCGCAAGCAGCAAGAGATCGAGCACCGGGAGGAGCAGGAGCGCAAGTTTCCCCCCGCGCCGCAGAAGGACATCTTGCAGTTCCTGATCGAGTTCGCTCCTCTAGAGTCATGGGAGCGGGATATTCTCTCGATCATTCGTGAGGAAGCCTACTACTTTGCTCCGCAGGGCCAGACCAAGATCATGAACGAAGGATGGGCGTCATTCTGGCACACCACGATCATGACCCAAAAGGCGCTCAAGGACTCCGAGTTGATCGACTATGCCGACCATCACTCCGGCACGATGGGAGTCCAGCCCGGTCGAATCAACCCGTACAAGCTGGGCATCGAGTTGTTGCGCGACATCGAAGAACGCTGGGACAAGGGGCGTTTCGGCAAGGAGTGGGAGGAGTGTGACGACGTCGAGGAGAAGAAGAACTGGGACCGGCAGGTCGGTCTGGGGCGCCAGAAGGTGTTCGAAGTCCGCCGGATCTACAACGACGTGGGCTTCATCGATGCCTTCCTCACCGAGGACTTCGTTCGCGAGCAGAAGATGTTCACCTATGCGTTCAATCCGCGCTCCCAGGAGTACGTCATCGACAGCCGTACGTTCAGGCAGATCAAGGGCCAGTTGCTGGTCGGACTGGCCAACCATGGTCAGCCCTACATCGAGATCACCGACGCCAACCATTCCAATCGCGGTGAACTTTATCTGCTCCACAAGTTCGAGGGGGTCGAGTTGTTCCTGCCGCACTGCCGCGACACGCTGGAGAACCTCCAGAGCATCTGGCGCCGCCCGGTGCATATCGAGACGATTCTCAGCGGTAAGATCAAGCTGATCAGCTACGACGGAGCCGAGCACTCCGAGCGCGTGATACGAGACACCGACGAACAGGACGAAGAGTAGCCCGGTCCAGCTGGGCCGGGCAGCTCGAGGCTAGTCCGAAGGTGGTTTCTTGCGCATGGATTTGATCTGCCCGCGTCGTTTTTTGGCCTCGATCCGCCTCTCCTTTACTGCTCGCGGGACCGGTCGTTTACGCCGCTTCTTCGGGCGCCTCAGGGCTTCCTCGATCAACTCGCGCAGCCGCTCGACCGCCTCGGATTTATTTCGCAGCTGACTGCGTGCGCCGTCGCAGGCCACCACGAGCTGTCCCTGCTTGTTGATCCGAGTTGCCAGCTTCTCCAGCACGCGAGCGCGCTCATCTTCCGTGAGAGTCGCGGTGACGCTCACGTCGAGAATCGCCTCGATCCGTGTCGCGGTCTTGTTCACATGCTGGCCGCCGGGCCCTCCGGCTCGGGAGGTGCGAAAAGTCAACTCGTCTTCTGGGATGCGGGGTTGGGGCATCAGGGCACCCGGCTCAGTCCGAGGACGAGAACTCGTATTGCAGCTTGGCCTGCGGGTCCTGCAGCATACGACGAAACCGGGGATCGGCCCGCAGCGGATCGAGCCGGCGATCACGGGCGATCCAGTTTTTCGCATTGAGGCCTTTCTTGAGAGCCTGCTGCAGGTTGTGCAGCGCGAGGTCGGCTTTTTTCTGGTCGGTGTACAGGCAGGCCAGGTTGTAGTGGAGCATCGCATGGCGGCGCTTTGCGCCGCTGTCGTGGGCCAGTTCGAGGGCGTCGACGGCGTCCTTGGTCGCTCCGATTCGGTGCAACAACTGGCCTAGTCGGTAGAACATCTCGCCACGCCAGCGGCCCCAGTGCTGTGTTCTCCTCCGGTAGTGCCTCAGCAGGCTCTCGACCTCCTCGGTCTCGCCCAGCTTGAACAGTGCCACGGCGACCGATTCCTTCAGCTGGCGCTGGTGACGGTCCAGTGTGGAGTAGAAGTCGTACAACTCGACCCTGGCGGAGGCGACCTTCAGTTGTCCGAGTGCTTCGCAGGCCAGGTTGGCCAGTGCCGACCGTCGGCCTCGAGGGGGATGCCGGATGATTCGCAGCAAGGGGTTCTTGACCCAGTCACCGAGGG
>CAZANL010000409.1:0-4991 GCA_964486115.1 uncultured Planctomycetota bacterium | reverse complement strand
CTGATGGTGGGAGGGGGCTATACTTCCCGTAGAGGGTTTGAATTTCCTATGGGCGAGGAGAGTTTTTATGAGAATCACCTTGTGGTTGACCATGTGTGTGGCGCTGCACGTCAGCGCCTGTGATCCCCCCATCGCCTCGGAGCCCGTGCCGCAGGCAGCGACGCCGGTTCCCCCGGAGGAGCCCACGCCTCCGGGACCCCCCGAGGAGGACGGGGATTGGTACGAGTTCACCGTCGACAACAAAGACTTCGCGCTCGAGACGTTTGGCTCGATGGCTCATCGATTGGGCGGAGATGTGGAGTTGGCCGGCTCGGTGCGGGCCAGTGGGGACCTCTTCTATCTGGACGCCGACGAGGACGGCGTCATGGATGACGACGAAAGCCCCATCCGGTTTTGGGGGACGAACCTGGCGCGCTGGGGAGCCTACCCGGACGCCACCACTCAGCTGGCCATCGTGAACCGACTGGCCAAGATGGGGATGAACCTGGTCCGCTTTCACTGGATCGACTACGGGCGAAGCAACAGCGATGGGCCCGACGCGCTGGAGGACCAGGGCGGAATCTGGTGCTCCTGTGACCGCGCGCTCGATCCTGTCGAGCGCTACACCTGTGTGCCGTTGACCGGCGATCCCGACAACGCGGACTACTACGCCGATGCCTGCGACAACGGGTTGGACTGCACCGCGTCGCAGTTCTGTGGGCTGGACAGGAAGCGCCTGGAGGACCTGAACCACTTCGTGCGAGAGCTGGGCAAAAACGGGATCTACTCGAACATGAACCTGCTGACGGGCTGGATCATCCCCAACTCGGTCGACTTCCAAATCCTGTGGGACCAGCACGCCGAGGCGCTCGGTCTGCCCGAGCGGCCGGGCCTCGTCGACCTGAAAGGGCAGCTGCCGTCACGCTCGCGCTACCTGCCGCAGATCCACCCGATCGCGGCGCTGACGCTTCAGGCCTACGCGACGCGCCTGTTGACGCACCGGCCAACGGACGAAGTGGGGAGCCTGGTCGAAAAGCGGGCGCTGGCGCAGGTGGAGACCATCAACGAAAACAACCTGTTTTCCGGCTGGGCCGGCGGCTGCCTGCGCCACTACAGCCCCAAGCGCGACGACACCTGCCCGGACCACCCGATCGCGGACGTGCTCCTCGAGACGCTCCAGGCGCGGTGGATCGACTACCTGCTCACGAAATACCCCGCGCCCGGCGAGCTCGAGCAGGCCTGGGCCGACGACGACGGCCGAATCGCCGAGTGCGAGGAGCTCGACGGCGAGCTGCAGGACGAGTGGTCGGGCGGCGTGCCGGTCCGGCTGGATCTGTTGAGCGGCGAGCTCGCCCGGAACTGCCTGCCCGCAGAGGACGCGCCGCTGGCCGACTCGCGCCGGCTGCTCGACACGTGGGCGTTCATCGAGCGCGTGGAGAGAGAGTTCTATGAGGAGCTGGCCGAGGTGCTCCGCGAGGACGCCGGTGTGAACGCGTTGCTGACGGGCAGCCAGTTCATGGGGGTGGGCGCTCCGACGCTGAAGACTCGAGAGGCCATGGACTACACCGATACGCACGGCTACTGGAATCACGCCGGCCCGACCGCCGAGGTGCCGCAGCGCAGCCTGCTGGCGCTGATCGACGGAATCGAAGACAAGCACAACGGCGGCCGGATCGTGCTGTCGGACAAGGAGGGGTCGGCCACACCCATTCTGCGGTACGCGCGCAACAAGGTGCGGGGCAAGCCCATGACCGTCAGCGAGCACAACACGGCCTTCCCGTCGGAGCAGCGATTTCTGCTGCCGGTACTGCTGGCCTCGTACGGTGGCTTCCAGGAGTGGGCCGCGGTCGAGCACTTCCGCTACTTCGCGGTGTTGGACGATTGGAAGGCCGGGCCGTTGACCGACCACTTCGGGTTGAGCCGCAACACCATGGACCAGATCCTGCTGGCGGTGGCGGGCCTGGTGTTCACCCGGGGCGACGTCTCGCCCGGAGATGACGACCAGCGCGTCTGCATCCCGTACCAGGAGGAAGACGAGCAGTATCGGCGGGAGGCCATCGCGGCCGCGTACCAGGAGCCCTTCGATTGTGGCGACGACTCGAGCTGCGTGCTGGATCCGGACTACGCCCACTACGAGCTGGCGACGGACGAGGACACCATGCATCGGCTGCCGTACCTGCACCGGGTCGAGCGGGCGCTGAACGGCGAGTGTGCGGGGCCGGCGCCGGGGCCGGTGCCGACCGAACGTCGATACGTCAGCGACACGGGACAGCTGACCATCGACCGGACGGATCCGGATCGCGTGCTGTTCTCGGTCGACACCGAACGGACGGCCATCGTGGCCGGCCACCTGTCCCAGCGATCGGACGTCAAGCTGGCCCGCTTTGGTGTGGAATCGTCCACCGACGGCGTGGTGATCCTGACGTCGATGGACGGCAAGCCGCTGCGCACCTCCCAAAGCGCCCTGCTGGTCGCGCTGTCCGACCAGTACGTCGTGGACGCGACCTACGAGCTAATGTGCGAAGAGCAAATCACGGAGTTCACTCCCGAGGAGCCGCTGTACTGCGAATGGCCCAAAAAGACGCACTGGCGAATCGCGAACCCCGGCGCCGACGACGGGACCACCCTGTTGCGCAAGATGGACACCCGCATCAAGATCCGCGTCGACAAGCTGCCGAACAGCGCGCTGCGCCGGCCGTGCGTCTACCCGCTGGACCCGACGGGCGCCGATGCAGGCGAACCGCTGAAGATCGAGCGGACCGGCAATACCAGTGAATGGCAGCTGGACATCTCGGACGCCGAATCCCCGTGGTTCCGGATCCAGACGGTGGACCTGAACCAGCCGTGTCCCTGAGGTTCGACGAAGACTCTGAGGTAGGGAAAGTGGTTACCGGGATCGGGTCCTTCGGGGCGCGCCGAAGGGGGTTCCAGGCGACGCGTCCCGCGCTACCCGATCCCGGAAATCCAGAATCTCGACACCCCGTGTGCTCGACCACAGGGGCGACCGATTTCATGTGACGCCGAAGGCATCACTACCCCCGGGCGCCAATGACTTGCTGCTCTAGGGCAGGCAGGCGGGTAGGCACAACGAGCGGATGGGGTTTCGGAGACCCGTGGGATCCGGGAGTTCCCTGGCTGGTCTTGGTGGGCTCTGGAGCGTCGGATCCGGGAGATTGTCGTGGTCGGGTCCGACAGCGCGTGACGCGGGGAGCATGGTGACGGGTTGGCTTGCGACCCGAGGCGGATCCGTGCGGCGGTGGATGGGCACCGTGTTGGACGTGTTGAGGTGGTTACGGGGTCAACTCTGGGCGGGGGTGCCTGGCGGAGCACGGGGTGTGGCCTGTCCGGAGAGGATGATGCCGGCCAGTATGGCTTGGACGACATCGGGGTGGGAGACCGCGCGCACGACGTCGAGCCGGCCTCCACAGGGGCATGACAGGATGTCTGTGAGAAACACTCGGGCGATTAGGTCGGCGTGCCGCATCACCTTCGGGCGAGGTGGCGCCACCGGGCGACTTGGGGTCGGGTCTGGAGGAGCGGGCACCACCGCCCGGTAGATCGGTGAGGCGGCGCTCAGACACCCGAAGTAGAGTACGAGGTTGGTTTTGGGCCGCGGGATCAACGCGGCCATGCGACCCAACAAGGCGATCGGATCGAAGATCAGCTGACGGACGCCACGACGGGGTCGCTTGAGCGTGAATTCCACGCGGTCGTCGTCAAGTATGCGGAGTCGACCGTTTGGGATCGGAGGGCGCGCCATGTATTTACAGAGGCGCTCCAATTGCTCTGGTCAGTGGGGCGGTGACGATGTGGCGGCATGGAGGGTGAATTCGGCGTACTGCGCCCGGAGCGGGTTCTTGTTTTTCGTTCGAGCGGGGGGTGGCGTCGGTTCTCTGAGCGCAACCGGCTGCTGAGCTGCACAGCGCTCCAACAAAGGGTCGTCGGGCGCCGCCGGGGCGCGGCGTCGCAGGAGCCCGTCGACACGTGTCGCGATGGTCCGTACCAGCGCTCCGACCTCTTGTGGGCTGGGCGGGGGCTGAGGCTCAAAAGGGACATCGAGCGCGTCCGGAAGCTGGCGGAAGAGGCCGTCGGGGGCCAGGACATGCAGATGGAGCCATGCGCCGGCGCCGTCGGAGAAGCGTTGGACCCACACGACAGCGCCCGGTCGGGCCGTGCCCCTGGCCTGTGGGTCTGCCCGCGCCTCTTGGTATTCGAAGAGCACTCGCATGCAGACCCGCGTGACCGCGCCCGCCAGGGCGGCACGAAAGCACAGTCCGATGGCCAGAGGCGCGGGGAACGTGATGACATATTGGCGCCAGCGCGCTCCGGGATACAGGACTCGGTCCACCAACCAGGCAGCGCGCTCGGCCATCGTCCGGCCACAACACGACGGGCACAGCCTGCTGCGACACACGAACGGGACGACCCGGTCCTGGTCGCACTTCGAGCACTTGAGGTGCACGAACCCACGGGTGAAATCGCCGCACTGGGAGAGGGCGCGCAGCTGGTCGAGGACGTATCCTGGGACCTTGCGTTGCGTCTGCTCTGCGACGCGCTCCTCGAATTCCGAGAGGTGGCGGCGGACGAGGGTGGCCAGCGGCCCGGCGTAGGCCGGGCGGGGCTCATAGCCAGGGAACGGCGCAGGCATGGCGACCGACCGAAGCGAATAGCGTGCCAGGCTGCAGTCCTGCTGTGCGCCCGAATCGAGAGTGCCATTTCGAGCCTTCCCGGTCCCATTGTGGCACTCGAGGCTCTTGGCTCAGCTCGAGACCGAGGCCATCGTCCGGGTGGTGCCCCGTGACGAGCAGCCCGAGCATGGTATAGGAACCGGGGAGGGAGTTAGATTGTGACCAGGTCACAGTACGCTTCCAAGATGAGATATCCTCATTCTTGGGGAGGAATCAGTGTTTGATATGAAGTGGAGACGTCCGGCCTGGCAGCTGAGACGCCCTCCTCCCTGTCCGATACCGCGTTGCGAGCCCATGTGGGTCTCACGTTGGATTCCCGGGCGT
>CAZANL010000408.1:0-4992 GCA_964486115.1 uncultured Planctomycetota bacterium | reverse complement strand
ATAGAGCCGCCCCCAGACCGATGGCGCCGACGATATTGGGAGTCCCCGCCTCCTCCCGGTCCGGAAACTTCTCGGTCACCGTGTATCGGTTGAGCCAGACATCGTCGACCATCCCCCCCCCGACGGTCTGCGGCTCAAGCCCCTCGAACAGCTCACGCCGCGCGACGACCACGCCAGGCGAGCCCGGCGCATAGATCTTGTGACCCGAGAAGGAGAGCACATCCAGATTGAGCCCTGGATTGGCGTGACCCGACATCTTGATCGGCAGGTGGGCCGCCATCTGAGCCGCATCGATCACGATCAGCGCGCCATGCGCATGCGCTAGCTCCGCCACCTCGTGGATCGGATTGATGCTGCCGGTGACATTGCTGACCCCGGTGATGGCGACGTAGTTGACCTTCTCGCCATGCTCGTCGAGAGCCTCGGCCAGCCGATCGAGGCAGAGCTTGCCCGGAGAGGTGCGGGCCATGGCTACGGGAACGTGGACGATCTCCTGTGAATGCTTGCGGTGCGGGAGGTCGTTGGAGTGGTGCTCCATGATCGAGGTGATCACTACCGGCCGCTCCGGACGCTTCTCGCTGAGGGTCCGCGCTATCCGGTTCATCCCTCCGGTCGTACCGCTGCCGACGAAAAACGCAATGTACTCCTCCGGGTCGGCATCAACGAAACGGAGCACCATCTCGTGAGCCCAGGCATATTCCTCGGTCGACAGCTTGGCGCCAAAGTGCACCACGCTGTGCGTGTTGGAGTAGAACGGGTCGTAGCGGCGCAGCACATCATCGACGACCTTCAGCCGCAGCGTGCTGGCGGTGCTGTCCAGATAGATTCGGCGGGTTTGATCGCCAGTGGCCAGCGTGTAGCAGGTGTCGAGGCCGATCGCCCCACTGCAGAGTTTCTCCAGATCCCTGTTCATGCCATCGATTCCACGACCAGTTCTATGATGTCCTTGACCACCAGCTTTCCCTCGTTGCCCGTACTCTTGACCGCATCTTCGAAGCGGCTCACCTCGTACGGGCAACAGACCGCGAGCACGTCGGCGCCGGTCCGGACCGCTTCGATCACCCGCTCCTCTGACAAGCGCGACGACACGTGGTCGGCCATGAATCCGTCCAGCCACATCCCGCCGCCGCCGCCGCCACAGCAGTAGCTGTTCTCGCGACAGCGCCCCATTTCGATCAGCGTCACGCCCGGTATCGCGGCCAGCATCTGCCGTGGCGCTTCATACTCGCCGTTATGCCGTCCCAGGTAACAGGGGTCGTGAAAAGTCACGGTCACCCCCAGCTCCTTGTGCATCCCCAGGGAATCCATCTGCGGAGCGAGGAAGGTCGTGTAGTGGACCGTCTCGAACTTACCGCCCAGCTTGGGGTACTCCTTGCGCAAGGCGTTCAGCGCGTGCGGGTCCGTGACCAGTACCTTGCGCACCTTGTACTTCTTGAACAGCTTCAGGTTGTGCTCCGCCAGTTCCTCGAACAGCCCGACCTCGCCCGCCAGCCGCTGACTGTCACAGCTGCATTTCTCGTCCGCACCGAGGATCCCGTAGTCGACCCCCAGCTTGTCGAACACGCGGGCCAGCGCGATCGAGGCCTCGATCCCGCGCGGGTGATAGCTCGGATAGCACTCGACGAACCAGAGCCACTCCGCTTTCTTCTTGTCCTTGATCAGCGGCACCTCGACCCCGGCCTGCTTGGTCCAGGCATGGCGCTTCTTGGGCGAGGCGCCCATCGGGTTGCCATAGTTGAACGTGTTCTCGAACGTCTCCTGCAACTCAGCCGGGACATTGCCCCCCAGCACCGCTTCGGCTCTCACAGCCGACATGATCTGGATCATGTCGACCTCCTTGGGACAGACCCGCAAGCAGTTCATGCAGGTGGTGCACTGCCAGAGATCGGCGGTGGCGAACAGGTCTTGCCCAGTCTGCACCCGGCGGAAGATGCGGCGCGGGCCATAATCGCCGACCACGTCGATCGGACAGACCGGAACGCACTGCGCACACTGGTAACACCAGCCGAGCGACTCACCCCCGGCCAGGTCCGTCACCTTCTCGATCAGTTCCGGCGTGTAGTCGGTGATCACCCGCTGCTCGAACATCCGGTTCCAGTGCCCGGAGATGTCCATGCCTTCCTGGACCACCTGCTCCTTCTCGATGATCTGCTCGGGTTCTACAGAGCTCATCGCTGATGTACTCCCAATAGACGCCGGGAAAATTCTGACAGCCCCGGCATGACCTTGTTGAATTCCTGTGTCATCCGCATCTTCAGTACCGTGTAAGCGTAGATCACGTAGACGCAGCTGAGAAAGACATCGGTACCGAAGACCGAGTGGGTCAGTCGGTCGAAGCCAGCTGCCTCGGCCGTCTGCTGGACAAGCTTCAGCGCGTAGCCCACCTTCTGATAGACCTCGGCATCCGAGGAGCCACCGAGATCGTGGAACACCGAGGTGACCAGCGGTAGCGCACCGGTGCTGGTCCTGGGATCCCAGAGCCACCGAGTCCACAGCCAGCAGCTGGTCGGATCGTGATAGCGAAGCAGCTCGCTGGCCAGGTCCCGTCGTTTGGTCAGCCCCAGTTCGGCCAGCTCCGGCCTGTCGCAGAAGGCGGCGAAGCGCTCCTCGATCGGGTCGTCGCCGCGCAGCAGCTCTTCGATCCACCCGCAGAGCGCTGACGGATCCAGCCGGTCGACGGTCTTTCGCCCCGCGCCGCGGATGCTGAAGATCCGGTCCAGCACCGAGCCAAGCCCTGCCGGTGCGGGGCTCGCCAGCCGCTCGGAGAAAAGGGCGTTCTTGGCCTCGAGCAGTTCGCAGGTCCGCTCCAGCTCGCCCGCCGCGACCTTCTCCAGTGCCTGGGCCATGAAGATCCGCGCAGTCTCGGTGTCGACGACCTGCGTCACGCAGCCCCCACCGTATTGCGAATCGCCGCCATCGCCTTGATTGCCGCCGCACCGGCGGTGGATACACAGTCCTCGAAGTCGGCCGGCCCGACCGATGCCCCGCAAGCGAAGATCCCGGGCACCGTCGTCGACACCGTGTCGAGCGCGCCGCCCGAGGTCTCGATGAAGCGGTACTTGTCCTGCGCGAGGCCGAACAGTGCGGCCATCTCGCGCGTTCCGGCGCTCGGCTCCATCCCCACACTGAGGACCACCATGTCCATCGGCACCTCCATCGGACGTCCCATCGTGGTATCCTCGCCCCGCACCAGCAGCTTGTCGCCGCGGGCGATCACCTGCGTCGGGATGCCCTTGATGTAGTTCACCTTGTATTGCTCCTGCGAGGGCCAGTAGATCTCGTTCTCCCAGAAGCCGTACATCCGCATGTCGATGTAGAAGATGAACACCTTGCAGTCGGGCAGCAGCTTGCGCACCTCGATCGACTGCTTGGCCGCCACCCCGCAGCAGACCTTCGAACAGTATTCGTTGCCGATCTGCCGATCGCGTGACCCGACGCACTGGATGAAGCACAGCCGCTCGGGTGGTTCGCCGTTGGATGGGCGGACCAGCGTCCCCTGCTTGAGCAACCGCTCCAGGTCGACCAGCGTGACGACATCGTCGAACTCATAGTACCCGTACTGCTGCGTCTCGCGGCCCGGATCGAAATGCTGGAAGCCGGTCGCGAGGATCACCGCTCCGGCCTGCAGCGTGTCGCCGCCCGACAGACTGAGGCTGAAGTTCCCGACCCCGCCCGCCGCCTCGGTGAGCACCGTGCCCATGCGCACATCCACAGAGTCGAAACCCCGCACCCTCTCGGCCAGCTCGGTGAAGGCCTCGGTAGCATCGCGGAAGTCGGGTGTCAGCGCGGCATAGCCAGATTGAATCGGGGTCCCGCCCAGCACGTCGCTCTTTTCGACGAGTACCACGGACTGGCCCAGTTCTCCCAGCAGACACGCTGCCTCGAGCCCCGCGGGTCCGCCGCCAACAACCAGGATTGGGTGGCTCATACACAGTCCTCCCAGGTCAGATAGGTCTTGTCCCCGCATTTGAGCTTCTCGACGGCCGCTTCGAACTCGGCCCAGGCCTTCTCGTGATCGATGCCCAGCTTCTCCAGGAACGGTTTGTTGTCGGTACTGTGCCAATGCAGCTGCAGCACCTTGTACGGATGAGCACCCATCGCCAGCGCCGCGATCTGCGAGTCGCTGAAGACCGGCAGACCAACATTCCGGTTGTGCGCCTTGGCCGCAAACTGGCTCTGGTCGAGCGTCGTCACACAGCCGGTGTCGTGCGTCACCAGCATGTCCGGGTCGGCCTCATCCTTCATCACCTCGATCTTGCGCTGGACTGCGAACGAGCGGCTGAAGTCTCGACTGACCAGGATGTGGCGGAAGCCGAACCCGCAGCAGTCGAACCAGGTGGAATAGTCACGCACGTCCACCCCCAGCGCCTGCAGCAGCCCGGTGATCACCGCCGTGCGCTGGGCCCCGAATATCTCGGGCGAATAGACCGCATCCTCGCCGACCAGCTTGTGGTAGTGGCAGGCCGGGTGGATCGTCGCCCTGATGTGGCTCATGTCGATCGTCCGCCGCTCGGCGACCAGGTCGCGCACAACGTGGACCCACTCGCTGTAGTGCACGATCTCCTCCGGGATGACCAGCTTCTTACCCAGCTTGGCCAGCACCTTCTTGACCTGGCGCCGCAGATCCGGATGGTGGATCAGCTGCTCCCGCGTTTCCTTGTAATGCCCGAAGCTGGTGCCGCAGTGGATTATCGGAAAGTAGCCCGTCTGCTCCGCGGCGGCAAAATTTCTCATCGCCACCGCCGCCTGAGCCGCCGCATTCGAGGTGGCCGAGGCATAGTAGTTCCAGGCCGTGCAGGAGGTCTGGTCTGTCGGATCATGGTAGTCGAAGCCCAGCTCCCGATTGAGCCAGAAGATCGACGTCGAGTACCCGGGAATGTGCCCACACTGGCCGCAGCTCTTGTGGTGCCACGTCTTCTGCAGCGGGATCTTCTTGGTCCGGCCGTACTTGTTGGTCACCTCGATGTAGGGCTCCGGGACGCGCTGAACCTC
>CAZANL010000407.1:0-4993 GCA_964486115.1 uncultured Planctomycetota bacterium | reverse complement strand
CCGGTACCCCCGACAGGGTCCGTGTGGCCCTGCAAGGGTACCTCACCTCGGGAACGCTGAGCACGCCGACCGTGCTGGACAAGGAGTCTGGGAAAGCCGCATCCCGAAAGGGGTACGTATCGAGCAACCTCCGTGAGGGCGAGATCTTCCTCAAGAACGATCAGGGCAAAGCGTTCCGCCTGGTCTGGAGCAAGTCGGTGCGCGGACGTCGTGCGCTCTCCCCGGGGAGGTATTCCCTCGTCGGGTTCCGCCTGACCCAGGGCGAGTGGATGCTCTCCTCCACCAGCGACGGACGCAACACCGTTGTCGTCCGAGGCGGCAAGACCACCCCGCTGGAGATCGACAGCACGATCAAGCTCAAACTGCGAGCCCGGCGGCACAGAGGAAAGACCCTGCTGATGATGGGGATCACGACCCGGTCTCACAAGGGACTCTCGATCTATCACAAGGGCCGACGAATCCCGATCCCCTATCGGGTCATCGACAGCCGCGGACAGCGCACCGCAGACGGCCTGATGCGTTATGGCTGAGGTGGTGGCGGCGGCGCCGAGTTGCGGCCCACCTCAGGCACGGCCAGCCTGGTTTTCCCGGGTAAACTCCCGTTCAAGATCGAGGGAACGAGGAGCATCTCTCTGCCCAGATAGTCCGCCTGGTCAGCAACCAGGCTAGCTATCGAGCGGGAGGAGCGGCCGACGCAGTCGGCACCAGAGCCGGAGGACGATCATCAGCGCGACGACGCCGAGTCCGACGATCAGCGCAACCCACGGGCCTCGTGGATCACCCTCCCAGTAACGGAACGTCAGCCACCAGCCGAGCGGCAGCGCCAACCCGTAGTACCCGAGGACGTTGATCAGCATCGGTACACGCGTGTCCCCCGTGCCCCGCAGCACCCCGAAACCCACCGCCTGCGTCCCATCGAACAGCTGGAATAGTGCCGCCAGCGGTAATAGCTGAGCCGCGATCAGGACCAGCTCGGCCTCTCCCGAATAGAGACTGGCCAGCTGACCCGGGAGTGTCCAGAACAATGTGGCAGAGACGGACATGACACCGAAACCGCATCCGAGAGCCACCCAGCAGGCTCGGCGAGCCCCGACCGCATCCCCGGCGCCGATCGCATGCCCAACCCGGACCGAGGCCGCGACCGAGAGACCCATCGGCACCATGAACGAGAGGCTGGCCAGATTGAGCGCGATCTGATGGCCGGCCAGTGGCAATGCCCCGATCCAGCCCATCAGGATTCCCACGAGTGAGAACATCCCCACCTCCAGGCCATATTGCAGTCCCACCGGCAAACCGATTCGACACACGTCGGTGAGCGTCGCGCTGGCCCGCCCGGCGGCGGGCCAGATGCCCGCAGCTCGTCCTCTCCGCAGTCCCAGCCAGGCCAATCCTCCGAACAGGAACCAGCGGGAAAGGCTGGTCGCTATTCCCGCTCCGCTCACTCCCAGAGCTGGGGCTCCCAGGCGGCCGTAGATCAACACCCAGTCGGCGAGGGCATTGAACAGGTTCGCCGCCAGGCAAACCCACATCACCGGCCGCACCGCGCCGATGCCCTGCAACGTCTGCCGTAGACTCTGGAACAGCAGGATCGGCAGGGCTCCCGGAATCAGCCATCGGGCATAGCACCCCGCATCGGACAGGATCTCGGCTGGCTGATCGGCCCAGCGCAGCACCGGTTCGGTCAGGGCCCAGGCCAGCGCCGTCGGGATCGCCAGCAGCAGCGCCAGCCACAACCCCCGAACCATCAGATGGCCGCACTCACTCACGCGACCCGCACCCCAGGCTTGTGAGGTCAACGGATCCAGCCCCATCAGGATGCCCAGTGCGATGATCAACACGCCAAAGCAGTAGTTGTTGGCTGCCGCCACGGAGGCCAGCTCCATCGCGCCGTAGTGGCCGACCATCATCGTGTCGACCACGCCCATGCCCATCATCCCGACCTGCGTCAGAATAACCGGCCAGGCCAACCGCCAGAGGCTCTTGATTTCCCTGCTGATTGCCGACAAAGGCGCACAGTTTATCACAGACCGTCACGCCACACGTAGGAGTGGCCCCACGATCGCACTGCAGGGCCAGCTCCTCTTCGACCATCAAGAGATCCTTGGTGGCCTGAGCCGGGGTGACTGAACAGCTCAGGGTGGTTCGAGCCGGGGTGACTGAACAGCTCAGGGAGTGGTCTCTCTCACCAGGGGGCATCCACGGCTGGCAGAGAGGAACACCCGGGTTCTGCAGCTCGACAACGCCGTCGCAAAATGAAGGAGTGGTCGAGTGCGAGACCAATAAAATTGGGGCGTGACGGTTTCCCGCCGCGCCCCAGGCTATTGATGCTTTTTTGAACTCCTCAGGTTCACACAGGTTGTATGCACGAGTCGTGCCAACAACAATAGCGCCTTCGGACAGGGCTCGGCAACAGACACAATGGTCAATCACAAACCGACTTATGGCTCACCATACTCCGTCCTGCGCTGCCTCGCACCCAGAGAGGTGGTTACCAAATGGTAAGGATATCCCCTCCTGGTAACATCCTGGACTTGTCCTGATCCCCTCCTACAATCCGCCTCTGTCCCAGAGCCCAACGAGGTAGCATCATGCGATTGACCCAGTCCCACTTCTCCACCCTGCGTGAGTTTCCGGCCGATGCCGAGGTGATCTCGCACAAGCTGATGGCCAAGGCCGGCCTGATCCTCAAGACCGGCTCCGGCATCTACACCTACAGCCCATTGTTCTGGCGTACGCTGAAAAAGATCATGCGCATCGTCGTCGAAGAGATGGACCGCACCGGGGCGCTCGAGATGATGATGCCGATCGCCCAGCCGCAGGAACTGTGGGACCGCTCGGGCCGACTCGAGACCTATATCAAATCCGGTATTCTCTGGCGCGCCCGTGATCGAAAGGACGCCTGGTTCGCCCTCGGCCCGACGCACGAAGAGGTGATCACCGATTTCATTTCTCGTACGGTCAGTTCCTACAAGCAGTTGCCGAGGACCTACTATCAGCAACAGGACAAGTTCCGGGACGAGATCCGACCACGCTTCGGCCTGATGCGGGGCCGTGAGTTCATCATGAAGGATGCCTACTCCTTCGATATCGACACGGAGGGCCAGGACCTCTCCTACCAGAAGATGAGGGAGGCCTACACACGCATCTTCACCCGCTGCGGGCTGGATTACATTCTCGTCCAGGCTGACCCGGGCGCCATCGGCGGCACGGGATCCGAGGAGTTCATGGTGACCGCCAGCTCCGGGGAAGACGACCTGCTCTACTGTGAGCGAGAAGGCTGTGGATATGCAGCAAACGTCGAGAAGGCAGGATCCACGGTCGCGGCACCGCACATCGATCAACCGCTGCCGCTACGTCGGGAGCCGACACCAGCGATAAAGACGGTCGAGCAACTCTGCGGCTTCTTTCCAGAATTGACCGCCAGCCGGATGGTCAAGACGATCCTCTACAATGCGACCCTGCCGGGTGAGGCGGAGCTCACCCCGGTCGCCGTACTGATCCGCGGAGACCAGGACATCAACGAGATCAAGCTGGCCAACGCTCTGGGCGCCATCGGCATCGAACTGGCCGATGACCAGACGGTCCAGCGGTTGACCGCCGCTGAGGTTGGTTTTGCTGGACCGCTGGGGTTTATCGACGAACAGGGAGAAGGCTACCAGATCACGCTGATCGCCGACGAAACGGTCCGGGGGATGTGCAACTTCCTCTGTGGCCTCAACGAAACAGACGCTCACGCGCTGGACGTGAACCTGGGTCGTGACATACCGGAGCCCCCGTTCCACGACCTCCGCCGGGCGCGGCCGGGAGAACCCTGCGTCAACTGCGCCACCCCACTGAGCAACGCACGGGGGATCGAGGTCGGACACATCTTCAAGCTCGGAACCCAGTATTCCGAGGCGATGGGCGCCACCTTTCTGAACAAGAACGGCAAGGCGATGCCGTTCGTGATGGGATGTTATGGCATCGGGTCATCGCGTGTCGCGGCGGCCGCCATCGAACAGAACCACGACGAGTCGGGGATCGTCTGGCCCGTGACGATTGCGCCGTACCACGTCCATCTGCTCGCGCTCAACATCAAGAAGGACGTGGTCCGCGATTGTGCAGAACGTGTCTACCGCGCGCTACTGGCCGCTGGGATAGAAGTGCTGTACGACGACCGGCGAGACGCCAACGCCGGTGTCAAGTTCAACGATGCGGACCTCATCGGGTTGCCGTTCCGGGTCAATGTCGGAAGAGACGCGGGGGAGGGCAAAGTGGAGGTCAAACCCCGAGACAGCGACACAAAACAGCTGATGACAGTCGAGGAATTGGTGGAGTGGCTCGCTCCCCGCTGCCTGGTCGACGACCGCCCACAGCTGACGTTCACCGATCCAGATTCGCCGGCCTGATCACTCGCCACGGCCCGCGGGGCCGTGGCCTTGAATCCACCGGCCGATTGCTCCCGTCCCTCCCCGCCCCATCGCGACTGCAGCTCAACGCCCGCGCAAACCGGCCAGGATGCTCTGATCCCGACCCCCGGCCTGTTTGTAGCGCAGGAGGTAAGCGCGGGCTTTCCCCAGCTCTCCCAGTTCTCGATGAATCGTGCTCAGCATGGCCAGACAGTACAGGTCGGTCGGGTGGGACCGCAGCGCCTGCTCGAAGATCGTCGCGGCCTCGACCCGTTGTTTTCGGCCGTAGATCGCGGTCCCCAGCTTTCGCTTGAAGTCGATTTCCCGCGGATATTGCGTGACCAGTCCACGAAAAATCGGCTGGGCCAGCTCGAACTTCTCCTCTGCCAGATAGGCTCTCCCCTTGAGGTACCGCCCGGCCATCTGCCGCGAGAGCGGTCCTCGGACCAACGCGTGCACCCTGGCATAGTCCTTCGCCTGTAACGCCAGCTCGGCTCGAATCAGCCGGATCTCCAGGTTGTTGGAGTCCAGTCTCGCGGCCTGTCGAACGGCTACCTCCGACTCGCTGCGCTGACCCAGTCGCATCAGACAACGAGCCTTGCCCA
>CAZANL010000406.1:0-4997 GCA_964486115.1 uncultured Planctomycetota bacterium | reverse complement strand
GTTCTGGTCCGAAATGAACTCACGGAAACGCGTGTTTCGCTCTACTTCTGACACATCTGCTCCAGGTGCCACCTTCGGCAGCTCAATGAGCCGCACCTTGGCAGCTCCGGTTGCCAACGCCTCCTGAAGTTCGGCGTGGCATATTCCGATGCCGCCGCTGGGTTTGCACCAGCCAGCATTGCCATTGAAGAGCACGATGACCACGTCTGCATCACGGACCTGGCCCAGGCAATGCTCCCAGCTGTTTTCATCCCCTGGCGCGGGTGGAGCGTCCTCGTTCTGAGGATGCGGCTCACCCGTTGCGCCCCTCAGAAACTAGGTGTTCGCACGGCATGAGTTGCCCAGCAACGCCTTCACCGCGACCTTCACCGACGTCGACAAGTTGTTCCAGTTGACCAAGCCGGTGATAACCGAATCAGGTAGATCGTGCGGGAGCTCGATCACGGCCCCATCTCGTGCAACACATATGCAACACGGCGAGCGCTCCAAGCCGTCTTTCGGGTGTCTCCCGCTGTCCTCGGTCCGTCCCGTGGCCCATAACGCAACTCCTTGAGAGTCCTCGGGTTGTCCCGCACGTGAGCCTGATATGTCCCCCGCCTGTACACCTCCGCTTGGGGGTTCGAATCCCTCCACCGGTACCACGCTCTTTTCGTGGCAAGCTGCGGAAGGAACGGGGGTTGTGTTCGGCGTTGATCTGGACGGATCGTCCTGTGCACCCAATTCGCACCACGACGAGGCCTCGCGCGTGTCCTCCGGCCTTCCACCGAACACTCGAGCCCCTACGGTTTCGGTCAACTCTTGCAGGTATCTCGATCGTGTCTTGAAGATCTTCGGGCAGCGGCCCCAAGGGCCACCCACGGGCGACCATAACACCGTTTGCGTGCAGGGTTTGAGGCAGCTTGCCCGCGACGATTTCGGCACAGACCTCAGCCCGCGAGAGGCGTTGTTTTCCCGCTCGCGAACCGCTGGAACCCCATGGCCCCGAGGGACGGCTTTTTTTTCGGGATTCCCAGGAACCTCCCCCCCACAACCGCATCTCACATAACATGAACGCCTCGGCCAGGTTTGCGATCTGGCCGGACTGGCCGTGATCTCTAGCTCAGCAAGACCACACCCTTTCGGGGAACCCATCGATGACTCACCGTCGCCATCTGTGCCTGTCGATCCTGATCGCCCTGACCCTTGCCCCGGCCCTGTTGGCCGAGACGCACACCGAGCAACGCGCCCAGGCGCAAAAGCTGTTCAAGCAGGGCAATTGGAAAGAGGCGCTCGCCGTCTTCCGCAAGCTCTGCCTGGAGACCGACAACGACCCCAAGCTGGTCAGCCAGGACCTTCATTCGACGGCACAGTGTTACCAGCGCCTCGGTCGGCAAAACGAGCTGGACGCTTTTCGCGAAGCCGTGATCAAGCGCCACGCGAACAACTGGCGGCTGCTCTATGGTGCGGCCCAGAACTACCTGAGCTACAACCACTGGGGTTTCATCGTCGCCGGTAAATTCCGCCGAGGCAACAACCGGGGCGGGGGCCAGTACGCCAACTCCTGGGAGCGCGATCGGGTCCGCTCGCTGCAGCTGATGAATGCCGCGACCCAGCAGATCAAGGGCGAGCCAGCCAGTCGTGAGGTCGCCGGTTTCTACAGCAAGTTCGCCTCGATGTACCTGCGCTACCGCGGCTACAGCGCGGCCTGGCGACTGCAGTACCTGAGCGACCTCTCCAAGCTGCCCGACTACGAGCCGGGATACGGCTACTACGGTCATCGCGGCTCACGCGGCGCACCGGTCGACAGCGAGGGCAACCCGATCTACCACAAGCTGCCCAAGAGCTACGACGCGGCACGGACCGATGGCGAACGCTGGCGCTGGCTGCTGCTGCAGGCCATGGAAGCAGACAGCAATCAGACCCACTCGGTGATGTTGTCCTTTGCCCGGTTCCACGAGCAGCAGTTCGGCGTCCAGACGATGGCCTACTACGGCCGCTACCTGCTGCAGCCGACGGGAGACGACAAGAAGGACGAGAGCGGACCATTCGCGGTGCACACGCTGGGCGAGGACGAGACGATCGCCAAGCTGGCCACCGGCATCAAGCGCTTCAAGCTCCCGGACGAGTTCAACTACATCAAGATCTATCAGCGATTGAACAGGCACATTCAGCTAGCACAGATCTTCCAGAACCGCCGCCAGTACCCGAAGGCGGCCGCATACTGGCGCCAGGCCAACCGGCCACTCCAGGCCAGGCAGATCACCGGCAACTGGGGTGTGATGGAGCCGGTCACCACCTTCCCCGCCGGCCAGGGCGCGACGATCGACTATCGCTTCCGCAACGGCAAGAAGGTCCACTTCCAGGCGCAGCGCGTCGACGTCAAACAGCTGCTGGCCGACGTCAAGTCCTACCTCGAAAAGCAACCCGGACGGCTGGACTGGAGCCAGGTCAACCTGGGACAGATCGGCCACCGTATCGTTATAGCCAACCAGCGCAAGTACCTCAGCGACAAGGCGGCCGACTGGTCGGTCGACCTGAAAACCCCACCCAAGCACTTCGACCGGCGGATCACCGTCAAGACCCCGCTGAAGAAGGCCGGCGCCTACCTCCTCACCGCGTCGATGGACGACGGCAACATCAGCCGGCTCATCATCTGGGTCGCCGACACCGCGATCGTGCGCAAGCCGCTCCACCGCGAGCCCTATTACTACGTCGCCGATGCGGTCACCGGTAAACCGCTGGCGGGGGTCAAGCTGGACTTCTTCGGCTACCGCCAGAACCGGGTTCCCGGGACGAGAACGTACAACATCACGACCAAGAGCTTCAGCACCACGACCGACAAGGACGGACAGGTCTTTCCGGGCGCCAGACAAACCGCCGGGATGAGCTGGCTTGCGACCGCGACCACGGACGCGGGGCGGCTGGCCTACATTGGTTTTCAGGGCGTCTGGCACGGCCGCCGATACGACCACCAATACAACCAGACGAAGGTCTTCACGATCACCGATCGCCCCGTGTACCGCCCCAAGCACACGGTCAAGTACAAGTTCTGGATTCGACAGTCGCAGTACGACAAGGGCGACGTCTCGCAGTTCGCCAACCGGCAGTTCCAGGTGCAGATCAACGACCCCAAGGGCCAGAAGGTACTGCAGCGCACCGTGACCTCGGACGAGTACGGCGGCGTCCACGGCGAGTGGTCCCTTCCCGCAGACGCCACGCTGGGGCAGTACCACATCTTTATCAAACACAAGGGCGGCGCTAGCTTTCGCGTCGAGGAGTACAAGAAGCCGGAGTTCCTGGTCTCGGTCGCCGCGCCCAAGGTGCCGGTCAAGCTGGGCGAGAAGGTCTCGGCGACGATCAAGGCGACCTACTACTTCGGCGCGCCCGTGACCAAGGGCACCGTCAAGTACAAAGTGCTGCGCTTCAGTCACAGTGGACGCTGGTACCCAAAGGCCCCATGGGACTGGTTCTACGGGAGCGGCTACTGGTGGTTCGCCTACGACTATTCCTGGTATCCCGGCTGGCGTCACTGGGGCTGCAAGCGGCCCGCCTGGTGGTGGTGGGGTAGCCGCCAGACGCCGCCCGAGGTGGTGGCCGAGGGCCAGGCCAAGCTCGACCACGACGGGCAGCTCAAGCTACAGATCGACACTGCGGCGGCCAAGATGATGCACGGGGATCTGGATCACCGATATCAGATCACCGCCGAGGTGCGCGACGAGTCGCGCCGCACGATCGTCGGCACGGGCACGGTGCTCGTCGCCCGGCGACCGTTCAAGGTCTACAGCTGGGTCGACCGGGGGCACTACCGCACCGGACAGACCATCCACGCCAGCTTCAGCGCACAGACACTGGACAACCGGCCCGTGCAGGGCAAGGGCAAGCTGCGTTTGCTCCGCGTAACGTATGACGCCCAGCGCAAGCCGATCGAGAACGAGGTGCAGGCCTGGGAGCTCGACACCAACGACGAGGGGCGCGCAAAGCTCCAGCTCAAGGCCTCCAAGGCCGGTCAGTACCGACTGTCGTACAAGGTGACCGACAGCAAGAAACACACGATCGAGGGGGGGTACGTCTTCATGGTGCGCGGGGACGGGTCTGACGGGCGGGCCTTCCGCTTCAACCATCTCGAGCTGATCACCGACAAGCGCGAGTACGCGCCGGGAGAGCGCGTCAAGCTGATGGTCAACACCGACCGTACGGGAGGGACCGTGCTGCTGTTCATCCGACCCACGAACAGTGCCTACCTGCGACCACAGGTGATCCGGTTGACCGGCAAGAGCACGATCACCGAGATCCCCGTGACCCAGAAGGATATGCCAAATTTCTTCGTCGAGGCCCTGACCGTGGCCGACGGAAAAGTACACAGCGAGACACGGGAGATCCTCGTCCCACCGGCCAAGCGGGTGATAAAAGTCAAGGTGCTGCCGTCCAAGCAGGCCTACAAACCCGGTGAGGCTGCGGAGGTGCAGGTCCAGCTGACAGGCCTGGATGGCAAGCCATACGTCGGCTCGACCGTGATCACGATCTATGACAAAGCGCTCGAGTACATCTCCGGCGGCTCCAACGTCAGGGCCATCCGGCCGTTCTTCTGGAAGTGGCGACGGCGGCACTACCCGCGGACACAACACAGCCTGCAGCGGTGGTCGCGTGACCTGCTGCGCAAGGGCGAGACACGGATGCAGACACTGGGGCTGTTCGGCCATCTCCTGACCGGTCCGGCCAATGAGAAGTCTTCGAGTCTCAAGTCGAAACCCGCCAAGGGGCGGTCGGGCGGCGTTCGTCCGGCAGGCGTGGTAAAAGATGGTGCGAGTGAAGAGAGCGACAAGCAGGACGCCGGGGAGACCCGCAACGCTCGCACAGAGTCCCCGTCCCAACCAGACGTGCAACCGACGATTCGCAAGAACTTCGCCGACACCGCTTACTGGAACGCGTCGCTGACCACCGACAGCAGCGGCCGGGCCAGGGTCACGCTGAAGATGCCCGAGAACCTGACCGGCTGGAAGATCAAGGTCTGGGCGATG
>CAZANL010000405.1:0-5001 GCA_964486115.1 uncultured Planctomycetota bacterium | reverse complement strand
GCCTCTTCGAGGCTCATCTTGCGGATGGCGTGTCTGAGCCATCCTTCCAGCCACCCGCGGGACTTGTTAGAATCTCTCGCATGGTTACCCTTCTCGAGGCTCGTGGCGTGTCCAGGGTTTACCGTCAGCGGAAGTGGGGGCGGCTCCAGGAGCTGCTCGCCCTGCGGGAAGTCGATCTCACATTGCAGCAGCAGGAGACCCTCGCCTTGGTGGGTGAGAGTGGCGGGGGCAAGACCACCCTGGCCCGTATCTTGCTCGGTCTGCTGCAAGCCAGTGCCGGCGAGGTCTGGTACGGCGGCTTGAAGGAACCGACCCGTCTGCCGTTTGCCAGCTCGCGACACTGGCGTCGCTACCGCGCCAGGGTGCAGCTGGTCTCACAGGATCCGGAAGCGGCGCTAGATCCTGAAATGACGGTTGGGGCTAGCATCGAAGAGGGATATCAGGTGCAGCACCCAGAGCTTCCGCGCTCTCGGCGACGTCAACTCGTCGGTCACCTGATGGAGGAGCTGGGGCTGAGACGTCAGTTCCTCAGCCGGATGCCGGGGGCGCTTTCGGGGGGCGAGAAGCGCCGCGTGATCGTTGCTCGGGCGTTCGCTGCGCTGGGCTATGGCTGTCCGCAGGACAGTCACCCTCGAATTCTGGTCGCGGATGAGCCGACAGCGGGGCTGGACGCGGTCGTTCGCAGCCAGGTGCTGCGGTTCTTCGAGACCCAGCGGCAAACGATGGGAATCTCTTATCTGTTGATCTCCCACGATCTTGATATCGTCGAAAAGATCGCGGATCGGGTGGCAATCATGTACGCTGGCCAGATCGTAGAAATCGGTGGCGCGGCCAATGTGCTGGGGAATCCGCAGCATCCTTACACGCGTCAACTCCTGCTCTCCCGTCGGCTAGATCAGGAGGCAACCAGTTTGTCAGAAGGGGACCGAGAACGTCGATCTGGACGAGGCTGTTCTTTTCTGGCCGGTTGTCGCGATCCGCTCAAGGACAAGCGTTGCGACGAGCCGCCGTCGCTGATTGGCAGTGATTCGCATCGTGCGCGCTGCTGGTTTGGATCTATACCACTGTCTGATTTGGAACCATGAAGAAGATAGTCATCGAAGACACCATCCAGGGGCGCATCATCCGTCTGACCATCGCTCGCGGTGACAGCACGGCCGCGATCATGGAGAAGCTGAAAAAGCGCTACAAGAGCTTGCGTGAGGTAGAGCTGGTGCTGCTTCACGAAGGAGAGATCCTCGAAGAGGATGCGATCGTCGCCGAGGCGGCGGCAGCGGACGGATCGGGAAAGGCGCAGCGCTTCGAGCTGTGCGCGCTGGAGGCCCGAGAGGAGGCCGATCAGGAGCAGGGTTCGGCAGGAGAGTTGGATGTCGAGGAACCTGAGGAGCACTCATCGGCAGATGAGGAAGGGGAACGGGAGGAGGACGAGACCGAGCGGTCGGTCAAGCCCCTCGCCACAGCGGTGGACCCGAGTTCGAACACCGATGTTGCTCTGGAGGAGATGAAGCGTGGTAACTTCGCCAGGGGAGCGGCCAAGCTCCTCGCAGTCCGTGGCTTGATCGATCCCAAGGAGACCCAGGACCTGTTAGGCCAGGTGGGCCAGGAGAGTGGCTTCCTCGACTTGTTGATCAAAAGCCAGCCAGGTTTGCGGGAGCGGGTGATCCTCTCAGCGCTGGCCTCAGCGGCGGGCTGCCAGTTCCTCACCTCCGATCAACTCGATTCGGAGGAAAAGGCCTTGCGGGAGCTACAGCAGGATGTGGCCTCACGGATTCCAGCTCTGCCGATCGAGATCCAGGAGTCGAGCCTGGTCATTGCTGTCGAGAACCCGTTCAACGTGGAGATGATGGAGGACCTGGAACTACTCACCTCGCGATCGATCGTCCCCAAGATGGCGCTTCGCAGTGCCGTGCTCCAGGCCCTGGAGACGGCTTACGCCGATCTGGACGAAGACGTGCCGATGCTGGAGCCACCCAGCCTCGCGAGGCCGGAGGGTGCTGACGAGCAGATCCTGTCGGGAGTTGGTGAGTACGAGGAGACGATGGTTGCTCCACCCGAGGTGCAGCAGATGTTGGAGCAGCAACATGAGCGACAGCAACAGATGCTGGCGCAGCAGAAGACTGCCGAGGACGCCCCGAAGGGGGAGGGTGACGAGGAAAGCACCCCAGCTGCGGAGGATGAGGAGGGTGGCGCGTCCGAGGTAAACCCTACTGAGGCGGCTTGCGCCGCCGATACAGCAGGGACCGAGAAGCAACTGAAAGTGGCAGGTCCGCAGATCGGGGATCCTGGCTCGGCGGACGAGCCAGAGGAAGCTCGCGGCTGCGCTGCGGCGGAGGGTGAACCGAACGCGGAGCCACGGGGGACGACAGGCCAGCCTCAGCCGCCAGAGGTCGATCGGGAGCCGGGGGGGGCCTCGGAGGTCGATCGGGAGCCGGAGGCGGCCCCGCCGACCGAACAAGATGTGGAAGAGGCGTCCGGGGTCGAGTCCGCTCTCGTCGCGGCGGTGCAGTCGGTGCCCGTCTCGGCAGGGGGCACGGAGTATCCGCCGGACAGGTCGCCGACCGGGGGAGCGGGTCGGTTAGCTCGACAGGCCACTGTACGTTACTACGGCCAGATGACGCCGCATCAGAGTTTTCCTCTGACGACCGTGATTGCCGTGGCTCAGGTGCCGCCGCCGCTGGAGGCGTCCGGTCAGGCGACTGGCGGACTGTCGAGCATGGCGGGTCCAGCCGGGTCCAGGCTTGTACTGCGGCCCTGTTTTCCGGGCTGCATCAGTGTGCCGGCGGAGCAGATGCTGGACGCTCGGTCGGAGCAGACCACGCTCGATTTCTGGATCACCCCGCTGGTCGATGGGGAGCTCGCCGACGCGCGGCTAGAGGTTCACCGGGGTGAAGAGTTGCTGGACGTGATCCCGCTCCCGTCCCGCGTGGTGAGGACCACGTGGGCCAAGATCGCGCTGGGAGCCGGAATTCTGCTCCCGATCATTGGCGTGGTCTTCGACATGTTCGGGCTGGAGCCCCGAGGCAACGCTCTTGCTCGGCTGATTGCGAATTCTGGCGGCGTGCTCGTATCCAGCTTGCTGGCGGCAGCCGGCCTGATCGTCGTGTCTCTGTGCCTCTCCTGGGTGATACGTCCCAAGCAGGCCACCGCTCAGTCGGCGCTGATCTGAGGGTGGCGTCGTGCGGTGGGGGGTGTCATCGGCGGGGCCTGCGCTCTCGGCCTAGAGTAACTGGCTGCGGGTGAAGATGGCCCTGAGCGTGAGCCCGTGTCTGAGCAGGTTCTCGGCTCCGCCTTCTTCACGGTCCACCAGGCAGATGACGGTGTCGACCACCAGGCCCGATTCGCGAACGGCTTCGACCGCGCTGAGCAGCGACGTGCCCGTCGTGATCGTATCCTCCACCAGGACGACGCGGGTGCCCTCGCCCAAGGGGGGGCCCTCGATCCGGCGTCCCGTGCCGTGGTCCTTGGTCGCCGCACGGACGTAGAACAGCTTCAGCGGCAACTTTCTCTGATGAGTCATGAGACCTGCTGCGGTCACCATCGGGCAGGCGCCGAGTGCGGGGCCGCCCAGCGCTTCGGGAGGGTCGTCAGCCAGCAGGTCGGCAATCGCTTCTCCGACCAGCAGCGCGCCTTCTTGGTCCAGGGTCACCTGTTTGCCGTCGAAGTAGAAGTTGCTGGTTTTGCCCGAGGCGAGGGTGAACGTGCCGGTCCGGAGCGCGCCCTGAACCAGCTCTCTTAGACGATCAGTCATGCCGTTTCTCCATAGGCCATCTTACCGCTGGACAAGAGCGTTGCCCGACGCTCTGGCGGGCTGGTGCCGTCCTGCCTGATCTTGTCGGGAGCATCGGGGGACACCGTTGGTGTGATCGGCTTGCTCCAGCGGAGCTCTCTTTGCCGCTATCGAGCCTGAGGCTGGGGCCGCTGGTCTCGGATCTTGCCCGCTCAAGCCGAGCGTCTAGCCCGGCCGCAGCATCGCAGAGATCTTGCGGCTGTCAATTGGAATGGTACAAGGACCAGATGCGACTGCGGATCGGCACGCGTGGGAGCCAGCTGGCGCGGGCTCAGACGGCCCAGGTGGCCGCCACCCTGCATGGTTTGCATCCAGAACTGATCATCGAGACGGTGATGATCCAGACTGTCGGGGACCGCACCGATCAGACGCTGACCCCCGCGCTCGGTGTGGGGTTTTTCACCAGCCAGCTCGAGGCAGCGCTGCTCGATGGACGGATCGATCTGGCGGTCCACAGTCTGAAGGATCTGCCGACCCAGCTGCCGGACCGGCTCCTGCTGGCTGCGGTTCCACAGCGGGTGGACTCACGAGATGCGCTGGTCAGTTCCCTCGGTTGCTCGCTGGCTGAACTGCCAGCTGGCACTCGTGTTGGAACCGCCAGCCTGCGGCGTAAGGCCCGCATTCGCCAGCTCTTCCCGGGGCTGGAGCCGGTCGACCTGCGGGGCAATGTCGACACTCGCCTGGAGAAACTGGCTCAGGGAGTCTGTGGCGCGATCGTGGTGGCGCGGGCAGGTCTGATTCGCCTGGGGCGGGAGGTCGGTAGCCCGCTGTCGAACGAGGAGATGCTGCCTGCCCCGGGGCAGGGCGCACTCGGTCTGGAGGTCCGGGCGGACGACGACGCCGCGCTGGAACTCGTCTCGGGTCTCGAACACGCCGTCACTCGAGTGGCCTGCACTGCCGAGCGGGAGGTGCTCAGAGCGCTCCACGGCGGCTGTCAGATCCCCCTGGGCTGTCTGGGGGAGATTGCTGGCGAGCGGTTGCGACTGCGGGCGATGTTGCTTTCCCCCGACGGTAGCCGCTGCGACGAACGGGAGATCTCCGGGCCCGCCGCAGAGGCAGTCGAGCTGGGTCGCGAGCTCGCCCGTCGCCTCAGTTCTTGATGATGCGCTGGATCGAGATGATCTTGATCGGCCTGATCGGCTTGTGGCCGGCACCGACTTCCTGTTCGCCGACCTTCTCGATTAGCTCGAAGCCCTCCACGACCTTGCCGAAGA
>CAZANL010000404.1:0-5007 GCA_964486115.1 uncultured Planctomycetota bacterium | reverse complement strand
CGCGTCTCCCTGTATGCCTCCAGGGTGGCTGTGCCGGTCGACATTGCCGCGGGCAGCTTGCTGCCAAGCCGCCAGAGAGATTTCAGCACGGCGCCGGTCAGCGGGAGCAACTTAGCTGGAGAGCGGGCCAGCGCGATCGCACTGTCGAAGGCGTCATCCAGGGTTTCACGGCACTCAGAAGGCGGATAGAGCCGATCCAGAAAGAAGTCGCGAAGCATGGTGCTGGTCTGGTCGGTGAGCGTACTGAACTCGGCGAAGCGGCGCAACTGCTCCACCTCGTAGCGTCGCCGGATGTTTTCCCGGCAGATGTCGATCAGTAGGTTGCTGGCCTTAATTCTGGTACATATAGGGGTCGTCGACATACCTGCCGGCCTCGGCGAATGAGACGAATAAGTTGGTCTCCGGATCGTACCAGCGCTGAGCCGACGCGTTCCATTCGGATGGTCTGCCTTCCTCCGCCCCTCCGCCCGATCCGCCTCCCCCCGAGCTGCCGCCACCGCCGCTGGATCCAGCGTCTGCCTGGCCACTGAGCTTCTTGGTGTCGTGTTTCGTGTTGGTCAGTTGAGCGTAGGCGATGTCGCTGGCCTGGCCGTCCCGCAAGGAGGCGGAACTGGTAAAGAAGATCTCGCGGATGTCGTTCCCAAAGAAGGTGACGATCAGCAGCAGACCGATGGCGCAAACGGCGACGAGCACGATGTATTCACTCGTCGTTTGGGCGCGAAGTCGCTTGGGGCGCAGCATGAACTAGTTTAGCACTCAGAAGATTTCAATTGCCAGTCAAATTGGGCTACACTGACCTATCATGCGCGCCATCATACTGATCGGGCTGATTCTGTTCGCGGGTTGCAGCAGGAAGGGGGATCCGGCAGAGGTTCCCGCGTATCTCGACAAACTGCGCAGTGACGAGGTCGAGGTTCGGGTCGAGGCCGTGGAGAGCCTGGTGCTGGTGGGACCGCCCGCGATTCCAGAGCTCGAGCGGGACGTCAACCGTCACCACGGCAAGCTGGCTGGGTTGGTGCGCGACTACCTCAAGAGCAACAAGAAGAATGGTGCGTCGCTGTTCGAACTGCGAGTAGTTGCCGGTTCGGAACGTCTCAAGGGGCAGATCAAAGAGAAGCGGCTGAGGCAGGAGAATTATTCCACGCCCGCAGGTTTCAGCTGGAGGCCGGTGGCCAATCGGGCCTGGCCTGTTTTTGGTGGGCATCGCGAAACGCTGCTCAAGATCAGCGAGCGACGCTGGACTGAGAAGCTGATCTCCAAGATGGAAATCGAGGGGTCTGCGCTCTCTTATGAACTGCAGAAGCTGGTCCGCGATCAGTTTCGAGCCTACACCAAGACACACGTGGGACACCGCATGGCGATTCTGATCCTCGGTCGTGTGGTTGCGGTCTCGCAGATCGAACGGCCGAGTGATGGGGTGGGCGAACTGAGCGGCTTGAGCCAGGATGAGCTGGCCCTACTGGTCGGCGTCCATCGTGCGACCACCCGGGAAGAGTGAGCCGGCTACCTGTAGATCTTGCAGCCGGGCAGTGCGCTGCGCAGCCGCCTGACGCTGGCCGGGGTGACCCGGTCGCAGCCGTAGAGTGAGACCACTTTGAGTTTCTTCAGGCTGGCCAGCTTCGATATCCCCTCTCCGGTCAGTTCTCTGCAGCCCATCAGCTTGAGATGGGTCAGCCCGGGCAGTCGGGTCAACTCGGCCAGAGCGGTGTCTGTCAGCCGCCCGCAGAATGACAGGTCGACGCGGATCAGGCGGGTGAGTTTGGCGATCTTGGCGACTCCCCTGTCCGAGACGCTGGAGCTTGCCAGGGCCAGGTCGGTTAGCTCTGGTAGCTGCGTGAGGCTGTCGAGCAGGTTGTCATCGACGGCCGTGCAGCCGGACAGGTCCACCGTGGTCAGCTTCTTCTGGCTGGCGAGCGTGCGTAGGCCTGTCGCCGTCAACCTCACGCAGCGCGACAGCTTGAGGCAGCGCAGTGATGTCAAGGATCGGAGTTGACGCAGGGCCGCGTCGGTAATGCGGGTGTCTGAGAGGTCCAGCGACTCCAGCCCTTCCAGATCCTGCAGGTAGCTCAGCCCGGTGTCCGTGAGCTTGGGGCAGTTGGAGAGATCGAGTCGCTTGAGGTTGCTCAGACCACGAAGGTGGGAAAGTGTCCGGTCGAGGACGTAGTCCCTGGGCTTGGTTCCGTCGCCGAGTCGCTTGAGGATTGTCCGGGCACGTCGCCGGACCTCGAGGTCCCTCGCCTTGATGGCCCTGCGCAGCGCGGGGACGGCCGGCTGTCCGATCAACAGAAGGATCCAGGTCGCCCGCTCTCGCAGCCTGTAGTTCTTCGAGCCAACGTTGCGGATTTCCTGTGCGATAATCTCGTCTTGGGCGTTAACGACGCCTGGCCAGAGTGCCAGCAGGAGGACGAGCGCTCGACTGAGGTGGCGCATTGCGCTATTGTCTGCACGACACGCGTGGGTGAAGAATGGTAGGGTCATAGCCATCAAGCATAACGAGGAGAGAGGGGATATGTCACACATCAGAATCATGGTTTTCGGGGTGATCGCACTCTTGGTTTGCGGAGTTGCCTTGGCTGAGGGACTCACCGTCACCGGAGAGGGACAGGCGACAGCGCGTGCGACGATAGCGGAGATCGTCGCGGTCGTGAGCGGTGAGGGGGTGACCGGCGCCGAGGCCTTGGCCAGCTACAACAAGGCCAAGGCGAATGTCCTCAAGCAGATGGCCGAGCTGGAGTTGCAGACGCTCTCGGTCTCCGGGCTGGGAACGACGATGGTGCACCAGATCCCGAGCAAGCAGATGGCCATGATGATGGGCGGCGGCCCTGGCGGCGGAGGCGCAGGCAAGCCCAAGGCGAAGATCGTCGTGGCGGAGCGCATCCGCCTGAAGCTTTCGGATGTGGACAAGATGTCGGCCCAGTCGCTGAGCGAGACCCTGGTCAAGGTCCTCGATGCCGGAACCAAGGCGGGCCTCAAGCTGAATGGCGGGGGCATGCCCAATATCTTCACGATGCAGCAGGGCGTCCGGAAGTCGCTGATCACCTTCACGGTGGGGAACCTCCAAGGACTGCGATCCAAGGCGTACAAGGTGGCTGTGGCACAGGCTCGGGCGCGGGCAGAGGAGCTGGCTGTCCTGGCGGGTTTGAAGCTGGGAGCGGTCAGCTCTCTGCATGACGCTTTCATGGTCGGCGCGCCGGTCTCCGCCAAGTCGATGATGGAGCAGATGTATGGAGCGACTCAGGCCAAGCCGCTTGCGACGGGCGCTTCGAACGCTTTGGCGGACATCACCGTCAAGGTCAAGCTCACGATGACCTACGCGATCAAGTAGGTCTGTGGAAGTGCTGTTGCGGCCCAGGGTTTCGCTGGGGGGCCGTCAACGCGCCGGTCGGCAGCGGTGTGTCGTTGCTGCAGACTGCCGTGACCGGCGCGTCAACGGGTGCTCAATCCAAGAAAGTGACATGCCGCATTGCCGGCGCCTGGTTTTCCGTGTTCATCTGAACCAGGTGCCAATGGCGCAGCTTGAGCGTCTTGTGATCGGGGTGCGAGATTCGACCCCGCACGAAGACGGCCATGTCGCGCCGCATCACGGTCCAGCCCCATTGCTTGGCCTGCGGTCGTCGCCGCAGGAGGTTCTCGTATTGCCGCGTCGTCAACCCGAACGGGTGATCCCGACAGACGTGCACCGTCTCGCCGCCCGCCCGATATAGCCACTCGCAGATGTGCGACTTGCCCGCTCCCCGGCTGATCGGCTCGTTGCGTAGAACCAGCAGCGGCTCGATGTCGAGCTCCGGATGAGGCAGGAAGAACCACTCTCCCTGGCGCAAGTACGCCTCGTTCTTGCGCCGCTGGCGGTTCTTGCGCCGGATGCGCTTGCGGTTCTGAGCCATGCGCACGGCAGCCGGCTTGAGCGCCTCCATCGCCGTCTGCACATTGGTCACCGGCAGTCGATCCGGGACAGCGGCGACGAACCACTCCCGCTCGTCGTGTCCGCAGAGGAACTTCTGCTTGCTGGACCCCTGGCCCTCGTCCGCGGTGCGGGCCATCAGCAGCAGGTGGCGCTGCTTGGGCCGTACGTCGAGAGCCAACAGTTCCTCGACCGAGCTGGGATCGACACCGATGTCGAAGTACTGTCCCAGCCCGTCGCGGGCGATGTCGAGCTGGATCGGGCCAGGCAGCGTGCGGTCTTCGATCTGGAGCCGAGCGCCCATTCGTTCGAACTTCTCGATCAACAGGTGGCGTGTCATGCGAAGGTCAAACCGTGGCGAGCCGCGGACGTTCACCCGTCTTTTCGAGTGTGGGGCAGGCAGTCATTCAGGTCCACGATCGGTGGTCCGATGACCGAAGTTCTCGAAAAAAGTGCTCGCTCTCACTATTCTCTCATCTTGGACCTGTTATCAGCCGCGGAACGATTCTGGTTCACACTCTAGGAGAGACCAATGAGACGCTGGAAACTGATGGCCCTGTTCGTTGCCGTGGCGGCTTTCCCTGCATTCGCTCAACAACCGCACCGGGAAGAGGCTGGGTTGCCTGGCCCGGTGGTCCGGACGATCTGGAAGGCCCACCCCAAGGCCGTGATCGAGCATGTCGAGGTCAGGCATGAGACGGGGATGCGCGTCTACATGGTGGCGATGCTCGTCGACGGCGTCATGCAGCAGGTGGAGTTGACCCCCGACGGGACGATGGTCGCGCAACGGATGGCGATCGATCCGCAGGGCATTTCGGAGGCGGCCGGAAAGGCGATCCGGACGGTGGCTCAGGGCAGCGCGATCGAGGACCTGGAGAAGATGGTGGTGCATGCCAAGATCCGCCCCGTTGCTCTCGGCGCTCCCAAGCGGGTCTTCCATTTCCGGATGATGCGTGGCGGTCTCGAGGCGGAGATCGCCATCCGCGCTGACGGGACGTTGGTTCATCCGATTGTCTGGGTTCGACCGGATCACGGGGACGAGGATCGCGACGAGCACGATGATCGCGACGAGCACGAGGATCGCGACGAGCACGATGATCGCGAGG
>CAZANL010000403.1:0-5023 GCA_964486115.1 uncultured Planctomycetota bacterium | reverse complement strand
CAGTGGCGGATGATGTTCGTGCAGGCTTCGTCGACTGCGAGCACGACCTCCTGGGCGACCTGTTCCTCGAATCCGACCATCTTCGAAGCCTGCGCCACGAGACTGCGGACGAGGGTCATGAAACGCGGATTGGAGGGCAGGGTCAGCTGAACTCGCTTGTCTTGTTGCTCTTCTTCTGCCAGGTTCATTGGTCAGTGGCTTCGATCTGGACCAGGGTCAGGTCGTCGTGTTGGGGAGCCTGCCCGATGAATCGTCGGGAGTCCTCCATGATCGTGTCGAACAGCGACTGGTCTGTGAGCTGGGCCAGCGCTAGCAGTCGTTCCAGTCCGTACTCTTCTCCGTCGCGATTGCGTGCCTCGGTCACGCCGTCGGTGTACATGATCAACCCGTCGCCAGGGTGGAGTACCAGGCTCTCTGGTTGATAGGTGACACCCGGAAGGATGCCGAGTGGGGGGCCGACAAGCTGACCGATGGGTTCTATTCGAGCGCGTATTTCATCGTAGAACACAGGGGGGTGGTGTCCCGCATTGAGGAGTGTGGCTCGGCGGGTCAGCGGGTTGTATTCGACATAGATCATGGTGATGAACATGCCCCGAGTGCTGCGGGCGGAGAGGATGTCATTGGCCCGCGAGAAGGCCTCCGGCGGGCTGCTGGCAAGTTCGACCAGGAAACGAAAGTCGCTCAAGAATCGGGCCATGTAGATGGCGGCGAAGACTCCCTTCCCCGACACGTCTCCGATGGTGACCCCGATACGCTGCTGCTCCCCCTCGCCGAACACGAAGATATCGTAGAAGTCGCCACCGACCTTCATGGCGGGGATGTTGGCTGCCGAGAAGAGTAGTCGGTTCTGATCCGGGTGGTTCTTGGTCAGGAAGCTCTGCTGAATTTGCTGAGCCAGTTCGATTTCTTTTTCGAGCCGCTGTTTCTCGAGGAGTTCCTGATGTAGCTGTGCCTTGTTGACCGCGATTGCCGCGAGGCCGGAGAAGGTGTTGAAGGTCTCGGCGTCTTCCTCGCTGAACGGCTCTGGTCCCTTCTCACCAAGCTTGTTGATCACCTGCGCGACCCCGATCACCTCTCCGCTGACTTGCAGTGGCACGCAGAGTATCGAGCGGGTGCGGTATCCGGTCCGGTCGTCGTACAGGGATGAAAAGCGGGGGTCCTGGTAGGCATCATCCAGCTTGAGGGTCTCGCCGGATTTCGCGACCCAGCCGGCGATCCCCTGGCCAACCTTGACTCGCATCTGGCCCTTCTTCAAGGCTTCACCCGACTTGCCCAGAGCCACCTCGAAGACCAGGTGTTCTCGGGCCTTGTCCATCAACAGCAGGCTGGCTGTGTCGGCCTGCATGACTTCCTTGGAGGCCGCGATGATGTTGCTCACGACGACCTCCATATCGAGCGTCGAGTTGATCTTCTTGGACACTTCGAGCAACCTCGAGAGCACATCGACCCGGCGCTTGGAGTCGAGCAGTGTGTCGGGTGTGTCGTCGATGTCGAGCTTTTCGGTCATGGGGTCCCTCGGCTTGCTGAGGTCTCGCGCCAGATGATCCGGATCTTGCGAATCGACCTGCGTCGCCCGTCGATCGGGCCGTATGGCCGGTATTGCAGCTTCCGCTCGAGGATTGCCTCGAGCCGAATCCAGGCGTAATGGCGCAGCCCTCCGTCGCTGTGGTCCAGTAGTCGCATCAACTCGGGGCCGAGGCGGTTGTTCGCGTGGCTACCCAGTCGGTCGATGGCGCGAATCCGATCAGCGCTGGAAGCCTTGTCGTCATGCACTTGGACCAGCAGCTGCGCTTCCGACGGGGGGCTCGCGCAGCCGGCCACGCTCCACAGGACGACGATGCCAACGAGCAGCCGCAACACGTGGGCATTGTAGCGCAACGGCATGGGTCAGGCTATAGTCTGGCCAATGCCGTTGACCCTGCGCATCGTGCTGCCGTTTTCTGTGTTGTTTGCGCTGCTTACCGGCGTCAGCGGCTGGTACGCAGCGCGTCAGTCGGCGGCGGTCTCCGAACAGCGCCTGGTGCAACGGATACGGGACGCAGCCGATCAGATTGCGGTTTTGCCGCTCAATCGTCAGGAGGAGCTGGACCGCATCAAGCCTGTGGTCGATCTGGAGCTGGCCGTCGGCGACGTGACGGGGCAGGTGCGACACACGCTCTCGGCGACGGCCGGGGATGCGATCCGCGGGCTGCTCCCTGGTAAGAAAGGCGAGGGGACGGTTCGGATCGTCGGCCGGTCCTACCGCTATGTTCGCGGAGAGGTCCCAGGTCCATTCCTGACGGCCCTTGTGGTGTTAGTCCCGGAGTCCCGGATCCATGCCGTCCGGGCGGAGGCGACGCAGGGCATTTTTATTGGTGCCGGTGTGGCGACGGTGCTGGCGGTGCTGCTCGGCATCGGGCTGGCGCGTAGCATGACGCAACCGATCTCGGCCTTGGTGCGGGAGACGGTTCGCATCGCTCAGGGCGATCTGGACCGGCGGATCCAGCCCAGTGGTCCTCCGGAACTGCGGATCCTCGCAGACAGCTTCAATCAGATGGTGGAGAGCCTGGCTCGCTCGCGCGCCGAGTTGGTCGAGGCCGAGAAACGTGCGCTGCTGGGCCGAATGGCCACCGCGGTGGCTCATGAAATTCGAAACCCGCTGACACCGATCCGGATGACGGTGCAGTTGCTCCAGGAGCGCGTCGACGAGGAGGCGCGCCGAGATCTGGCAGTCGTCCTGGGCGAGATCGATCGCCTGGAAACGGTGGTGGGGGAGCTGCTGACTCTGGGACGGCCGGGACAGCCCAGCCTGAGAGAAGTGGATCTGCGTGAGCCGATCGGGGAGATCTTACGGCTGGTCGAAGGCCGCTTCGCCCACCGGTCCGTGGCGCTCGATCGGGACATCGAGAGCCAGCCGCTGACCCTGCAAGCCGACCCGGACCGGATCAAGCAGGCGGCGATGAATCTGTTGCTCAATGCTCTCGAGGCGTCTCCCGCCGATTCTCGAGTGATGGTGCGCTTGTCGGAGGCCAACGGCTGGGTGACCTTGGTGGTGGAGGATCAGGGTGGGGGCGTGGCTGAGCCGGACAACCTGTTTACCCCGTTCTATACCACCAAGCCGGAAGGGACCGGCATCGGGCTGGTGCTTTGCCGGGCCATCGCCGAAGAGCACGGAGGGGAGGTGTCGCACGATCCGCTTCCCGGAGGGTCTCGTTTTGCGCTTCGCTTACCCACCGAGAAGAGCGTGAGGACCCCGGCCGAGCGCTAGGCGCTCGCGGCAGCCCGCGGCGCGGGTGGCCCACCACGCGTTGGTCGAGCGGTCAGCTGCCGCCTGGGGGCTTACCGATCATTTCGCCTGCTTGGCTTTCTTGGCCGGTCAGCCGAACGATTCGTCATGCGGAATCCCTTTGGAATGTCGAAGGTCTTGTCATCCACCGGCTCGGTGCTGATCTTGACCGCCGTGGCTTGCTCCGTGATCGAAAGTCGACCACTATCGATCGTCAGCTTCCATTTGAGCCAGACCCCCTTGACCTGACCCAGCTGCTGCCGCGTTTTCTTGTCTGGTGGAGCACTCAGCAGCACCATCTTGCCGAAGGAGTTGGTGGGGTCCAGCTCCTCGCTGGCCCAGACCTCGATGAACTTCTTGCTGTTGCGCTCGATGATGTAGCGCTGTGTCTTGTAGCCGAGGATCTGCGCGTCTTTCTCCGAGTCTTCCATCAACTTGACGCTGTAGGTCTCCGACAGATCTTCTGCCAGGGCTCGCGTGCGGCCCTCGGCCTGTTGCATGATGTCGGCATGGGTCCGCTTGGAATAGGTCATCGCCGCGGGGTCGAGGCGGTACTGGAGCTGGAGATCGAACCGGGTTATCTCGGTCAGCTTCCTGTGGTTCTTCTTGGCCACCCGGTCTTTTTTTAACCAGATATGGTGGATTCCTTTTTCTGATTTTGCCGGTTGCCTGCCCATGGTCGTTTTTCGGCTGAACTCCGCCACGACGTGGACGTCAGCTGCCGCCGGGGAGTTCCAGACCAGCAAGGTCACCAGCAGGGCCAGCTCTATCTGTTTCATCGGTGCTCCCGTCGAGAGGCTAGGAATGGGGCCAGCCTAGTCGCTCCGATTTCTCGGGTCAAGGTTTGCGCAGGATGAGGATTGCTTCGCGGGAGTCGACCGGTCCCATGCTGCCCAGCGAGCGGCCCATCGTCGACAGTCGACGCGCGACGAGGACCTCTTCGACCGAGAGTCCGACCGTCTGGGCCTGTTCCGCCAGGATCAGGTCGGCCGGTATGTAGACCTTCTTGAGAAAAGCGCCGCCGATCACGATCCACGCTGGAGCGCCTGGGGCCATCACCCGGGCCAGCTCCGCGATGAACCGAGCGAGATCCTCAAAGTATCCTCGGACCACCCCCGCCTGCTTACGGTGTGCCTGGTCCTGGAGTTGCTGGACCGCTTCTTCCACGGCGGGATGGCCGGGCAGCTGGCGGCCGCCGGGCCCATCGCGATGCGCTCTGATCAGTGCCGCTGGCGAGTGACCGTGAAGCCTGGAGATCGTCTCGTTGATTCGCGCGTAGTCGTAGCGGGCCAGATAGGGTGGCGAGGTCAGGATGCCTCCGACGGAGTTGTCAGGCAGAGGCAGGCGGCGGGCATCCCCGACGATCATCGAGAGGGGGCCGGGGCAGGTCGTTTCCAGATCCTGGCTCATCATCGCCAGCACCTGCGTCATCAGCTGATGCGGAGAATCGGTGGTTTGCCGCTGCTTGCCGCTGCCTGAGACCGTCCTGGCGGCCGCGGCCAGGAGGGCTGTGTGGTGCAGCGGGTGCGTCAACCGCTCGGCCCAGCTATCGAACTCGTCGGGCCCGTCGGGCCCGGGTAACTCGGGCACATTCTGCCGTGGGGCGCCTTTCATCCGGGCCAGATAGACCAGGGCCGCCACCGCGTCGATTCCGATGCCGTGGTGGTCCGCCTGCGCGGCGGCCAGCGGTACGGTACCGCTGCCCGAGAACGGGTCGAGCAGAGGGCCCTCTACCAGCCCGGACTCTGCCAGGAAGAG
>CAZANL010000402.1:2869-5026 GCA_964486115.1 uncultured Planctomycetota bacterium | reverse complement strand
GGAGACGATCACCCAGCACGTGATCGAAGACTGCGAAGGGGTCGAGAATACGCTCCAGGCAGCCCTCGATAGCTCTGGCTGGCAGACCAAGTGGCGACCGCCCGGTGCCGACCAGGGGCGGTACCGTCGAGGCATTGGGCTGGCATCGATCCACTACGGCAACTCGCTGGGGGCGAAGGGCTGGCACCTGGATGGGTCGGGCGCATCGATGATGGTCTTCCGCGACGGTTCGGTGTCGATCGCTTGCGGTCACACCGAGATCGGTCAGGGCGCTTTCACCACGCTGCCGATGATCACCGCGGAGGCACTCGGCATCACCCCCCAGCACGTCCAGATGCACGAGGTAGACACCTCGATCGTCCCCGACAGCGGCCCAACCGTTGCCAGTCGTGCGACGATCATGAGCGGCAATGCGATTCTGGATGCCGCCCAGCAGATGCTCGCTGGCCTCCGGCCGCTCGCCGCCGAACTCCTCGAATGCGACGGGGAAGAGGTGGTCTTCTGTGACGGAGAGGTTCGAGCCGGCGAGCACGTGATTTCCTGGGAGGAACTGTGCGGCGAGGCCTATGTAGGCAACGTCAAGATGTCGGCCTGCGGCTGGTACGTCGCGCCTCGCTCGACCTACAACGACGAGACTGGAGCCGGCAGCTGTTACTTCCAGTATGCCTATGCAACCCATGTCGCCGAGGTCGAGGTGGACACCCTCACCGGGCGCACTCGTGTGACCCAGTTCACCGCTGCGCATGACGTCGGGCGAGCGATCTATCCGCAGGGCATCGAGGGCCAGGTGGAGGGCGGTGTGGCTCAAGGAGTGGGCTACGCACTCTGCGAGGATCTCGTCGAGGACGGCGAAGGGCGCATCCTGACCACGAACTTCTCGACCTACATTCTGCCCTCGATCATGGAAACCACACCGGTCAAGACGTTGATCCTCGAGAGCCCTTCTCCACACGGCCCCTTCGGAGTCCGCTCTGTCGGCGAACCCTCGATCATCCCCGTCGCCGCGGCGATCGCCAACGCGCTGTTCAACGCGACCGGTGCGCGAATCGACGTGCTGCCGATGACACCCGAGCGGCTCTGCGAGCGGCTGGAACCACTCCGATGATTCAGGTCGAACTGACAGTCAATGGCTCTCCAGCACGCTATGAGGTGGCCCCGGAACGCACCTTGCTCTGGGCTCTGAGGGAAAAGCTCGGCCTGCGCGGCACCAAGGAGGGCTGCAGCGAAGGCGAGTGCGGCGCCTGCACCGTGCTGCTCGACGGCCAGCCAGTCACCAGTTGTCTGGTGCTGGCCACCCGCGCCGCGGACAAACAGGTGACGACGATCGAAGGGCTGGCCCAGCGCGGCGTCTTGGACCCGGTCCAGCAAGCCTTCATCGAACAGGGCGCCGTCCAGTGCGGCTTCTGCATCCCAGGCATGATCATCTCTGCCCGGGCGCTGCTCGACCGGATACCCGAGCCAACCGAGCAGCAGATTCGCGTCGCGTTGTCCGGGAACTTCTGCCGCTGCACGGGATACAACAAGATCATCGAAGCCGTGCGGGCCGCGGGTCAGCAAGAGGCCGCAGCTCGATGAGCTACGGCCACGCCCGCCCCACGACGTTGACCGACGCGCTGGCGATCCTGGCCGATGCGCCTGAGCGAGCCCGGCCAATCGCCGGCGGGACTGACGTGATGGTGATGCTGCGGGCCGGACAGGTTCCGTCGTCCACGCTGCTCGATCTCTCGGATATCGGTGAGCTGGGCGGCATCGCGATAACGCAGGGAATGCTGCGGATCGGCGCCGGTGTGACATACAGCCAGCTGCTGGCCGACCCTCTGGTGACCGATCAGGCACCTGTCCTGCGCCAGGCAGCCCAGCAGGTCGGCTCGGTGCAGATCCGCAACCTGGGCACGATTGGCGGCAATCTGGCCAACGCCAGCCCAGCAGGCGATCTGATCCCGCCGCTCTATGTGCTCGACGCCGTGCTAACCCTGCAGAGTGCCTCCAGGTCACGTGAGTTGCCCATCGCCGACTTCTTTCTCGGCGTCCGTCGGACGGCGCTCGAACCCGGCGAGTTGTTGACTGGCATCGGGATTCCGGCGCGGGCCGAGGGCATGGCCGACCGCTTCTTCAAGCACGGTCCGCGCGACGCACAGGCGATCGCGCTGGTCAACA
>CAZANL010000402.1:0-2859 GCA_964486115.1 uncultured Planctomycetota bacterium | reverse complement strand
GCGAAGACGGACTGAGCGATGTCCGCCTGGCGCTGGGGTGCGTCGGCCCGACCGTGGTGCGTGCCACGGCCACCGAGGCCGCACTGGCTGCAGCCAGCCCTGACGGGATCGACGCAGCGGCCGCCACACTTGTCGACGAGATATCCCCGATCGACGACCTCCGTGGTTCGGCCCGGTTCCGCACCCGAATGGCGATCGCATACGTCGGGCAGGCAGCTCGAGAAATTCTCGGGGAGGGGAGCTAGTCCAGCAATGCCACCGCAAGCGATCTACGACATCAGTCAAATCGATTTGACTGCTCAGGCGGTACCCCTGGAAGAACTGCGGAAGATCAACCCCCAGCGCCACGAATTCGAACAGATCACCCGTATCGTCCACATCGACGACGAGCAGCAGGTCATCGTGGGGCTCAAGGAGGTCGAGGCAGACGAGTTCTGGGCCAGGGGCCACATCCCGGGACGCCCGTTGTATCCCGGCGTACTGATGTGTGAGGCAGCCGCCCAGGTTTCGACCTACTATTACAAGACCCGGGTCCCCGAGATCGCCGGCATGTTCGTCGCCTTCGGCGGGCTGGACAAGGTGCGGTTTCGCGGTACTGTGGAACCTGGCGACCAGCTGGTGATCGTCGGCAAGGTGGACCGGATGCGTGCCCGCCAGGCCGTCTTCGAGACCCAGGGACTGGTTGACGGCGAAGTGGTTTTCGGGGCGCGAGTAATCGGCGTGCCAATGTCGCTCTAGGAGGGAACGATGAAGATCGTGACGTGTTTCGCGCTGCTGCTGACCCTCGGCCTGGCCCTGGGCTGCGCCAGGACCCAGACCTATGCCGAGAAGAAGCGCTGGATCGACGAGCGGATCCTGAAGTACCTCGATACGAACGGATACGATCCGGATCAGATCGAGCTCCTGTCGGACGAGAAGAACACCGACTGGACCATCTACTGGGAAGGCCAGCTGGACACGATGCTCGCGCAAGACAAGCTCTGGCACGCGCAACTCTACACGATCTGGGTCTATCGCTGCGTCGACCTGAGCGGATCTCGAGCAAATATCTGGGTCTTCGTCGACCGCAACACCGACGAGATCAAAGGTCAGCTGAAAATCCACTGAGGGGACTTTCGATGCGGCACTTGCACCAAATACTCTGCCTGCTGGCCATCGCCTGTACTCCGCTGTCGGCGGATGGCAACAAGCCAGAGAACCCCCAGGCCAAGCTGACGGAGCTGGAGACCCGGCTGGGCAAGACGCTGGCCGGTTCCCACCGCAGCGTGGCCAAGTGGGCCAAATCCCGCGGTCTGGGGCGAGCAGCCTACCGGCACTACATGGAGGCGATCACCCTCTACCCCGACGACGCTGCGGCCCGACGCGCGCTGGGGTATCAGAAACGAGGCAAGCAGTGGGTGATGAAGCGAGAGCTGTCGCGAGCCGACAAGGTGAAGGGCAAGGCCCGAGAGAGCGCCGAGAAAGCGCTCGACGCAGGCATGTCCCGACTGCGTAAGAAAGGAGCCAGCACATTCTGGAAGCTGGCCAAGGAGGCGCAGACACTCAACCTGGACGCTGACCGTCGGCGCTGCCTGAACCGCGTGTTGGGCTATTCCCCCGACGACCGCAAGGCCCGGTCCGAGCTGGGCTACACCCAGGTCAAGGGGCTGTGGGTCAGAAGCAGCGCCAAGAAGTTACTGGACGCGGCCAGCGAGGGCTGGAAGATTCCAAAGACCCTCAAGTACGAGACCGCCGTCGGTGTCCAGCTGCTCAAGCGCAAGTCGGACCGCATGTTCATCGGCGCCAACTACAAGGACGCCTGGCTGGCGCGACTGATCCAGACCGGCGAAGCGACGTCCCAGATCTTTCACCAACTGCTGAGCCCCAAGCAGAAAGTCCGCGAGAAGGTCGTGGTGCTCTGGTTCATGCCCAAGATCAAGGCATACAGCGACTTCATCCAGCAGTTCGACCCGGGGGACCAGAAGCGGAAGGACTGGCTCAAGACGATCTCGTTCTCCTACATCCGCGACACGCCGATGATCGTCCTCAAGCCGATCAAGTCGAGCCGCAAGGACGCGCAGCAGGACAGCGTGACGTACCTGGTGGCCAATGCGCTGACCTACGACATCGGTGGCGGCACCTCGCTGCCCTGGATCCTCGAAGGGATCTCATGGGAAATGAGCTTGCGAGTGCTGGGGACCAAGCTGCACTGGAGCGTCACGCTCTCCAAGTCGGTCTCACAGTTCGGCGCCAAGAACTGGGACGACCACAACAAGTGGAAGGACTACATGCGTGAGCTGGTGCTGCTCAACCAGGCCCCGATGGCGATCAATGTGTTGAAGACCAAGAACTTCAACGAGATCGCCGACGAGCGAGCGGCATTTGCCTGGTCGGTCACCAACTGGCTGCTCGAGACCCGGCCGCTCAAGCTGGGCGCATACTGCCGCGCACTCTCCGAAAGCAACCCCTCGGAGGCGCTCCAGTCAGCGTTTGGCTGGAGCTACAGCGACCTGGACCAGCACTGGCGCAAGTACGTGCTGGCCAACTACTGACGTCCGATGGACCCGCAGCTCGTGCGCAGGCGATCGACCGTCTGGCTCCTCAGTCAGATCCCGTGGCTGCTGCTTGCCTTGCTACAACCCGACCCCGTCGCCGCACGCGTGATTGCCGTGACGCCGAAGAACTACCGGCGCAAGCTCTCCCGACTCCGGGCCGGCGATGTGCTGCTACTGACGCCCGGCAGGTACGCCCAGGGGATGGCCCTGCGCGGCCTCCACGGCACCGCGCGGGCGCCGATCACGATTCTCGGGCGCGGCCGCGCCGTGCTGCTGGGCCGCCGAGGCTCCAACACACTGGACCTCTCCGACGCCAGCCACCTGG
>CAZANL010000401.1:3992-5029 GCA_964486115.1 uncultured Planctomycetota bacterium | reverse complement strand
CGGCCCAACATCAGGTCCTTGCGCTCGTCTCTCATCTTGTTGTCGGATTATAGGTCTGGAGGTTTGGTTGATCCATACTTTACACCGTCCGGCTAGCGAGTATCCTGTGTACGCCAGCCCACTCGGCGGTCCAGATATGGGAACGACCAAACGGCGCCAGATCCTCGTTGACAGGAAAGTGCAGCGCCACTACCTGATCGTCTGGGTGGTGATCAGCGCTAGCTTCACGCTGGCAATGGCCACCCTCAGCTTCGTCTGCATTTACTTCTTGTCCCGCTCTCAGATAAACCCTGCCTTCTTGCAGAGCATCAGTCTGATCATCAAATCCAACACCGTGTTGACCGTCCTGGTCACGCTGTTCATGGGGTTGTACACCGTGCTGATGTCCCATCGGATCGCGGGGCCGTCCTATCGAATCCGTGAAACGGTCCGGCTGGTGCTACAGGAAGGAAACCTGGACTCACGAGTGCAGCTGCGCCAACGCGATTATCTCAAGGAAGTCGCGGAGGACGTCAACTTGCTGTTATCCAGGATGCAGACGAAGGACCAGGACTTGACGGAGGCGATGGAGGAATTGAGCCGGGTGTCGGAACAGCTGGCCGAAATCGTAAAGGACCACCCGGAGCTGGGCGACTTCTCTAGCGAGTTGCGCGAGAAGATCCACCAGTTTATCGGTCAGATGAAGCTCAAACAGACGTTGGCCTGAAAGAGAGGCAAATAGTCGTGACGACGCGTGGAGTCATCGGGTTGCAGTGGGGCGACGAAGGCAAGGGAAAGCTGATCGATCTTCTGTCGGCCGACGCCGAAGTCGTGGTCCGGTATCAAGGGGGGGCCAATGCAGGTCACACATTGGTGGCGGATGATCGTCGTTTTGTCAGCCATCTGATTCCGAGCGGCATTCTCCAGCCGGATGTGCGTTGCGTGATCGGCAACGGGGTTGTGCTGGATCCCGCCGAACTACTCTCCGAGATAGAGCAGCTGGCCCAGATCGGGATCTCGCTCGACGATCGGCTGATGATCAGCAATCGGGCGCACCT
>CAZANL010000401.1:0-3982 GCA_964486115.1 uncultured Planctomycetota bacterium | reverse complement strand
TCATGCCCTATCACAAGCTGCGTGAGCGGCTGAGTGGCGGTATGGAGCGAATCGGCACCACTGGCCGAGGTATAGGTCCCTGCTACACCGACAAGGTTGCCAGGACGGGCATTCGGGTCTGTGATCTGTACGAGCCAGATCTGCTGACCGAGCGGGTGGTGGCAGGCGTCGAGGAGATCAGGGAGCTGATCGTCCGCCAGGGTGAGGTTCCTATCGATGCGGACGCAATCATCGCGGAATACACGACCTACGGCGAGCGAATGGCACCCTACGTGGCCGACACGTTCGAGTACCTCCATCGATGCCTCGAGGATGGGCGGTCGATCTTGCTCGAGGGGGCCCAGGGCACATTGCTCGACATCGATTTTGGGACCTATCCGTATCTGACGTCTTCCAATGCGTCGGCTTGCGGGATCTCCAGTGGCTCGGGAATACCCTTGCGTCGTCTGGATCAGATCATCGGTATCCTGAAAGCCTACACCACCCGAGTTGGGGAGGGGCCGTTTCCGACCGAACTGGAGGACGCCACGGGAGCACGTCTCCGAGACCAGGGGGCTGAGTTTGGGGCCACGACTGGACGGCCGCGGCGCTGTGGATGGCTGGATCTGGTGGCCGCGCGTTTTGCGGTACGGCTCAACGGCGTCGACTCGATCGCGCTGACCAAGCTGGACGTATTGTCGGGTCTGGACGAGATCAAGGTGGCGACCGCCTACGAAGTGGATGGCGCGGAGACCGACGTCTTTCCCGCGGGGACTCCCCAGCTTGAGCAGGTCACGCCGATCTACGAGAGCTTGCCTGGTTGGCAGGAGGATATTCGGGGCTGCCGCACCTTCGAAGAGTTGCCTCAGGCCACGCGAAACTACCTGGCGCTGATTGAACAGCATCTGGGCGTGCCGCTGAGTTTGATCTCAGTCGGGCCCGAGCGCTCGGCAACTGTGATGGGCCGACAGGCTTGAGCTTCCCGCGCCACATCGCCATCATCATGGACGGCAACGGGCGCTGGGCCCAGGAGCAGGGCTGGGCGCGTATCCGTGGCCATCGCGCGGGCGTCGAGTCGGTGCGCGAGATCACCACTGCCAGCGCCGAGATGGGCCTGGAGCAGCTGACGCTCTATGCCTTCAGCACCGAGAACTGGAAACGTCCATCAGGCGAAGTGCAGTTGCTGATGCGTTTGCTGGCGCGTTTCATGGTCAGGGAGCGGCCGACGATCATGGATAATGGTATCCGCCTGACGTGGATCGGGGACGTCTCGGCGCTGCCGGCCTCGGCGCTCCGGGAGATGGAGGCGACGCGCGACATGAGTCGGGACAACGACGGGATGACCCTGTGCCTGGCGCTCAACTACGGCGCTCGACAGGAGATCGTCCGGGCCGCCACTCGTTTGGCTCAGCAGGCGGTCGCCGGTCTGGTTCAGCCCTCGGAAATCGACGTGCAAAAGCTGGATGACGAACTCTACACTGCCGGCATGCCGGAGGTGGATCTTCTGATCAGAACCGGCGGTGAACAGCGATTGTCCAACTTTCTTCTCTGGCAGGCAAGCTACGCCGAGCTCTGGTTTTCCGACGTGTACTGGCCGAATTTTCGGCGGCCTCAACTGGAGCAGGCGCTGGCCGCGTTCGTCCAGCGGGAGCGTCGGTTCGGAGACGTGAAGGCTTCGCAGTAGTGTATCGCATTCGCATCCCGATCGGCATCGCGTTGCTGGGGGCACTCTTCGGTTTGCTCTGGCTGGACCACCGGCTGGACAATGGGATCCCGTTTGCCTGTGTCGTCGGCGCCATCGTGATGGGAGGGCTGGCCGAGTTCTACCAGCTTGCCGGCGTTGTCAGTCGCGCCGGCAAGGCGGTTGGCATCTTGACCGGCGGCGCACTGGTCGCCGCCCAATGGTGGGAGTATCAGGATCCACGCCATGGTGGCTGGGTGGGGTTGGTGGCTGTTGTCGGGATGGCCCTGCTGATGATCGGGACGATGCTGAGAGGCGACGATCCGCCCGAGCGGGGTGGCCGGCCGCCGGAGCACTCGATGGCCAGCCTGCTGCTGCTGGGTGCCGGTCTATTGTGGGTCTGGTTGCCACTGTCCTATCTGTTTCAGCTGCGAACCGACCTGCCAGCGGCGCTGGGGGTCCCGCAAGCGGTGCGCCTGCAGTCCGGAATCTTGTTCGTGTTGGTGGTGGTCGTCGTGGCCAAGAGCGCGGACATTGGCGGGTACCTGGTCGGCAAGGCGATTGGGAAGCGTAAGCTGATTCCACGCATTTCGGCGGGCAAGAGCTGGGAGGGCACGGCGGGGGGCGTGGGGTTGTCGATTGCTGTGGCGCTGCTGGCGGTGCACTATCTGCCGCTCGGGCGTTCATTCGGGCTCCCGGCGGCGGCGCTCTTCGGTGCGCTGATGGCGCCGCTGTCTCTGGCGGGGGACCTTTGCGAGAGCTATCTCAAGCGCTGGGCCGGACAGAAGGACTCGAACAACCTGATTCCGGAGTTCGGCGGGGTGCTCGACATCGTAGACAGCCTGACTTTTTGTGTCCCGGCGGGTTACTATCTGTTGATACTGTTCTACAAGACATGACCGAAGCACGGATCGAGATCGAAAACGAGCGAGCGCTGTTCGGGCGCAACGACAGCAACTTGCGGTTGATTCGCGAGACCTTTGGAGTGCAGCTCGTGGCGCGCCAGGGTGTGATCAAGCTGCAGGGTGATGCGGAGTCGGTGGACGCGGCCCGGCAAGCTGTCGAGCGTCTGCAGGAATCTCTGAGCGAGAACGGCGCGCTGACCGAAGAAGAGACGCGGCTGCTGATTCGCGGTGACCGTCAGATCAAGACGCCCGAAGGAGGGCATGATCTGCTCAGCGAGGCGAGCCCCAAGCTTCGCCCCAAGAGCAAGGGCCAGAGGAAGTATGTCCAGGCGATGGCCGAGGTGGACGTGGTTTTCGCGGTGGGCCCGGCCGGCACCGGCAAGACATTCCTGGCGGTGGCGATGGCAGTCGGAGCACTGCGAAAGGGGCTGGTTCGCCGAATCGTGCTCGTTCGTCCGGCGGTCGAAGCGGGAGAGAAGCTGGGATTCCTGCCGGGCGATCTCCATGCCAAGATCAACCCTTATCTGCGCCCGCTATACGATTCCCTGGGTCACATCCTCTCGCCGTCGGAGATCAGCCGTCGAACCGAGAAGGACCAGATCGAGATCGTGCCGCTGGCGTACATGCGAGGTCGGACGCTGCAGGATGCGTTCATCATCATGGACGAGGCGCAGAACACCACTCCCTCGCAGATGAAGATGTTCCTCACCCGGCTGGGCCTGTACTCACGCGCCGTGATCACGGGTGACATCACACAGATCGACCTGGCTCCGGGCCAGCAGTCGGGATTGGTTCATGCGCTCGCGGTGCTCAAAGAGGTCAACGGCATCCGGTTCGCCAAGCTGAACAAGGCAGACATCGTGCGGCATCCGCTGGTTCAGGAGATCGTCTCGGCTTACGAGGCGGAGGAGTCCTAGGTTGGGCGCCCATGTTCACAGTGACATCGGCGACCTCCCTTTTCCGGCTGAGCAGATCGAGGAGGTGCTCGAGCGGATTCTCGCTGACCACGAGCGTGATGGTGCGGCGCTGACGGTCGTGGTCGTCGCCGACCGGGAGATTCAGCAACTACACCGGGACTTTCTCGGCATTGATGAGCCGACCGACTGCATCAGCTTTCCGGGGGACAGCGACAGGGAACTCGGTGAGGTCTATCTGTCGATCGATACAGCGCGGCGACAAGCGGAGGAGCGTGGGCTGCCGCTCGAGCGAGAGGCGCTGCTCTATGCGGTGCACGGTACGCTACATCTGCTCGGCTATGACGATCACGGCCAGTCCGATGTGTCGCGGATGCGAGAGGCCGAGGCTCGCTACACAGGGCTACGCGGCGACGGCTAACCGGTCCGTCCGGCGCCAGGGAGATAGCCAACGGCTACCGAGGGCTGTCAGGGCTGGCTGCGGATCTTCCGCCGGAAGTAGG
>CAZANL010000400.1:0-5041 GCA_964486115.1 uncultured Planctomycetota bacterium | reverse complement strand
GGGGGGAGGAGAGGGAGGGGGATAGTCTCTTGGACAGTCAGAATTCGAACCATATTGCCTCGGTGCCAGAGGTCCTGGAGGAACTCAGGGCTGGCCGAATGATCGTTTTGGTGGACGATCCTGATCGGGAAAACGAGGGGGATCTGGTCATGCCGGCGGACACGATCACGCCAGAGGCGATCGCCTTCATGGCCAAGAAGGGCAGTGGGCTGATCTGCTTGGCGATGAGCGGTACGTTGATCGACAAGCTAGATCTGCCGTTGATGACACCGCGCAATACGTCGCGGATGAAGACAGCCTTCACGGTTTCGATCGAGGCACGACGGGGTGTCACGACCGGAATCTCGGCGGCAGATCGGGCGCATACGATCAAGACTGCGATCGCTGACGACGTCCGGCCGGAGGACGTGGCACAACCGGGGCATGTCTTTCCGCTCCGTGCCCAGGACGGCGGCGTGCTAGTGCGCACGGGTCAGACCGAGGGGTCGGTCGATCTGGCCCGTTTGGCAGGCCTCAAAGAGGCTGCCGTCATCTGCGAGGTGATGAACGACGATGGAACGATGGCGCGGGTGCCGGAGCTGATAGAGTTCTGCAAGGAACATGGGATCAAGATGACAACCGTGGCGCACGTCATCGAGTATCGGCGGCTCAAGGAGCGGTTGATCGAGTTGGTGACCTGCTCCAGGATGCCGACGAGATACGGCGAATTCCAGGCTTGTCTCTATCAGAGCACCGTGGACGCGATTCCACACATGGCGTTGACGATGGGGTTGGGCGAGCCGGATGAAGATGGGGGATTTCCAGTGGTCGAGGAGCCGGTTCTGGTGCGGGTTCACAGTGAGTGTCTGACGGGAGATATCTTCGGCAGTTTGCGCTGTGACTGCGGCGCACAGCTCGACCAGGCGCTCAAGCAGATTGCCGAGGGGGGTTGCGGGGCTCTGCTCTATATGCGGCAGGAGGGTCGTGGCATTGGCCTGATCAACAAGATGCGAGCCTACCACCTCCAGGAGAAGGGGTACGATACCGTCGAGGCCAACGAGAAGCTGGGATTCAAGGCCGATCATCGTGACTATGGCATTGGCGCGCAGATGCTGTTCGACCTGGGCATTCGTAAGATGCGGCTGCTGACCAACAACCCGAAGAAGTTTCGCGCTCTGGAAGGCTATGGATTGGAGATCATCGAGCGGGTGCCGATCGAGGTCGAGGCCAACGAGAACAACGTCAACTATCTGCGGACGAAACGGGAAAAACTCGGGCATCTGCTTCACGGAGTATAGGACATGCGCGTCACGTTTTTGCTGCTGCTCCAGGTCCTGCTTTGTCCCGTTCTTGCGGCGGACGATAGGTACGACATCGGCTCACGGAAGATCACCTGGATCCGGCCGTTCGAGAAGGCCCAGGCTCAGGCGGTCAAGCAATCCAGGCTGCTGATCGTCAAGCCGGTTTACCGGATCAACAATGATCGGTGGTACGACTCCTGCCAGCGACTGCAGGTCGGACCGCTGAGCGACCCGCGCGTTGCCGGCCTGATCCGCCGCCAGTTTGTCGCCAACTTCTTCGCCCACCGGGCTTATGGCAGTAGCACCAAGCTCTTGGATCCCCCCGGCCTGGCGTTCTGTCAGAAGGCCAACGCGAAGCTGACCTTTCCCGGAGGCAGCAGCAGCGAACCCCCGCTGATGGTCTTTGACCCGTCGGGCAAGCTGCTATTGCAGATCCACAACGATGCCAGTCCGAAGCTGGTCCTCGAGTCACTGCGAGCCGTCCTTGCAGCACACCCCAAGTATCGCCAGCCGGTCTCCAGTACCGCGACCGGCAGGGCGCTGATGCGCCATCTGATCGATACCGGGCAGCATGTCGCAGCAGGTCAGCGCATCGACGAGGCGCTGAGCGACAAGGACGACGACCCCGAGCTGCTCTACCTCAAAGGCGCCAATCACTGTCGGGCCGGGGAGTGGAACAAGGCATTGTATGCCCTCGACGATCTCAATATCTCGGAGCAGAAGGGGATCGACGAGTACATCATCGCATTACAGCTGGACCTCGCGCAGCGACATCGGGCGGCGGGAAAATGGGTCCGCTTTCGCAAAGCTATGAGCGTCATCCAACCGAGGGCAGCCAAGATCGGGCGCCAGCAGGAAGCCACGTTCTACATGGCGTTGGCGTGCCACCGATGTGACCAGACGACGAGGGCCCAGAGTCTGTGGGGCAGTCTGGCGCAGTCCCTGCCCCTTGCGGCGCTGATGGACGATTCGAGGCGGTCCGAGAAGGTCTCGCGCTGGGGGCTCAAGGCATTCCGGGCGAAGCAGGACGCCCAGAACAACTGGAAGACCCGTCGCAGTCAGTTCGTCGACAAGAAATACTGAGCGGACGACCGACCGCCAGGCCCTGAGCGCTGGCTGGGAGCTGCGGTTCGGTCAGGCCAGGCTGCCCAATCCGACCGACGGGGTGTCCGACGTCCTCTCCAGAAAAACCTGCAGCTGATCGATCATTGCGGGTGAGCCGCCCAGGTGGGGTTCGAGGTGATATCCGATGACCAGCAAGTCCTTGCGTGTGCGTGTCTGTGCCCACAATTTCTCATACAACTCGAAGATCCCCCGAGGCCGGTATCCCATCAGGATCAGTCTATCCTCCAGTGGGGCTGAAATCGGTATCTCGATCAGGCCGTCGAGGAGGTATGGTTCGGTTGTCGAACAGCCGCGGACCGGTCCGACCAAGCTCTGGCGGTCGCTGGTCGGCAGGCTCGAGTCGTAGCGGAAGGCAGGGGCCAGTCGGGTTCTCAGTGGCTGGGAGGAGAGCAGCGCCGGACTGCGGAACCCGTCGATGTCGTGTGTCCGCGCCAGGTGAATCAATCGGCCGACTCGGCGGTCCAGTGCCCTGCCGCGCAGCCGGCCCAGGCGGAAGTCGTGTAGCAAGCCGTGCAGCCCGACCTCGTGTCCCAGCTCGCGGAGCCTGGTGATGAGTGGCGCGGCGCGCCTCAGGTCCCGCCCGACGAGGAAGTACGTCGCTCGATGGCCGAGTGCGGCCTCCCGCGCGGCGACCTGGTGAGCAATCGGGAACGAGGCGGGTGAGTCCAGGTCATGTGTCAACGCCAGCCGGGGGATGCTGGGCGCTGCCTCACACTCGAACAGGCGGCCCAGATGGTTGCCGGAGTTGTCAGACGGCCAGCATGGCCCGGCGGCGAGGTCTGTGGTGTCTGGATGACTCAGCAGCTGGTGCAAGGTCAGTCGGAGCTTTCCGGGTAGCACCCGGCTGGAGAGCGGGGTGCGGGTGATCAGCGAACGTGGTGAACCGAGGTACTGCTCGGAGCGTAGCGCGCCGAGCGCCAAGCGCAGGACGCTGGTTGCCGCAGGCCCGGCAGGCCAAGGTCTGCCCGCATTGTTCCACGAGCGGAGGTGGTCGGCCCATTCACGGCCGACAGAGCCGGGCGGCAGTGGGATGCCCAGTGCTGGATCGCCGGCGAGAGCCAGCCAGTTCCACTCAGACGGTAACGTGTGGAGCATCGGGGTTCTTGATTGCCTGGCGACGACTGGGCTGACCGTTTGCGGCGCGGCTGGGGTTGTGATTGAGATCCCACCAGAAACGGGCCATCTCGTAGATCGTGTAGAGGATCGTCGAGATGCTGCCGCCGGTGGCCTGCCCTGCCTTGCGGGGTAGGTAGCGAGAGTCGATCTCGACGATCCGTTTGCCCGTCCGGCTGGCGCGAACGAGCATCTCGTCGAGGAAATAGACGCCTCGAGATGTCGGCCTGATTTCAAGGAACAGCGAGCGCCGCCAGAGGTGGACCCAGTTGACGTCCTGGAACTTCTCGCCGAAGACCACGTTGGTCAACTGGATGTAGACCCGTGAGGAGAGCAGGCGAAACCACGTATAGTCTGCCCGGTCGATCCGCGCTCCGATCACGATGTCCGCGCTCAGCGCGGCCCGGTAATAGTCGCCCAGTTCTCCCAGGTCGAACTGCCCGTCGGCCGGGACGTAGATCACGAAGTCGCCGCTGGAGCCCTCGATGCCGGTGCGAATAGCCTGGCCCGAGCCCTGATTGACAGGGTGACTGAGCAGCTTCAGGGTCGTTGGATGATCGTCTATCAGTTCTCTGGCCAATCCGGCGGTTCGATCGGAGCTGCCGTCATCGACGATCAGCACCTCATAGCCCACGTCTAGCATCTCGGCGGTCGCGTTCACCTGGTCGATGATCCAGCGCAGGTTCGCCTCTTCGTTGTAGGCCGGGATGATGATCGACAACTCGATGGTCATCGCTTGGTCACCCAGAAGGGGCCGATCGCCAGGGCGTCCATGCCAGTTCGCCCGAACATCGCCAGTGCCTCGCTGGCGCGGGCTACGATGGGTTCCCCGCGCACGTTGAACGAGGTGTTGAGCAGCAGCGGGACGCCGGTGGCTTCCCCGAATGCCGCGATCACCGCGTGGTACAGCGGCAGTTGCTGGGCACTGACGGTCTGGACCCGCGCGGTGCCGTCATGGTGGGTCACCGCCGGGATGACCTCTCGCATCTCGGGACGGACCGTGAGCACCTTGAGCATATACGGGCAGAGGGACGGCGGATCGAAGAAGCGGCCGACAGCTTCCTCTAGCACCGCCGGTGCGTACGGCCGAAACGACTCGCGAAACTTGATCTCTCCGTTGAGCCGGTCGAACGTCTCGCGGCTGCGTGGATCAGCCAGGATGCTGCGCTGACCGAGGGCACGCGGACCATACTCCATTCGGCCCTGGAACCAGCCGACGATCGCGCCCTGGGAGATCGCCGTGCCGGCTTGACGGGCGATCGAGTCAGGCCGGCTGAATGTGTAGCCGCTGCGTTGCAACAGGGTCTGTGTCACCTCGGGTGATTCTCCAGGGCCCAGCGCATCGGAAGGCGGTGGGTCGGCGCGCTGACCACCCAGTAGACGATGCACGTAGAGCGCCGCTCCCGCCGCGGTGCCCGCATCTCCCGATGCAGCCGGGACGAAGAGCTCTTCGAAAATTCCCTCGCGCTCCAGTCGGCCGTTGGCCAGGCTGTTCAACGCAACGCCCCCCGAATAGACCAACC
>CAZANL010000399.1:1546-5043 GCA_964486115.1 uncultured Planctomycetota bacterium | reverse complement strand
ATCGGCTTGAACAACAGCATGAAGACGAGGAACAAGGCGAAGGGAATGGCCAGGCTCCAGCCGATGCCGAGGATGGCGTTGCGGTAACGGATCTTGAAGTTGGCAAAGGCCAGCGCCAGCAACAGATGGCGGAACTGGACGATCTCACGCCACATCGCCGGTAGACGCATCCGCGACTCCGCCGGTGGCGTGACAGCCCCGTCCGACTCGAGCCGCAGGCTGCCCCAACCGACCGCTGCGACATCCTTCAGGGGTTGTTGCGTTTTTTCGGTTTGCAACCCTAGTTTCACCCGCCTGCCGGCCCACTGGCTCAAGTCGACCTGTCCGCTGACCCAGGGCCGATCCCGTCTCAGCGACTCGGCGTACAGCTCACGACTGAACACCGTCTGCCCATCGAGGCTGACGCTGAACCGCGCACTGCCCGACGCACCGGCGTTGCCACCGCGCAGGCCGATGTCGAAAGCCAGCCGGCACCCGTATGGGATCGTGCAATCATACTCGATCCGCGTCGGCGGCTGGGCCAGGATCCAGGGAGCAGAGTAGGAGTTGATGTAGACCGTGAGTCGAACCTCGGACGGATCGGCGGCCTCGACCTTGGCCGACGTCAGATTGGCCGTAAAATCGAAAGCACCCAACCTGTCCGAGCCACCTCGCCGGGCAAGATGGTCCTCGGTGAGCTGCATGAAACAATCGCGGATCCGATCCGGCGGCAATTCGGGAAGTCGCAGGATCGAGCGCTCGAACGGATCGCCCTGTTCCTCGCGGGTCAGCCAGCCACGTTCCCGGCAGGTCTCGTACAGCCGCGTCCCTGGATAAGGCGTGTAGATCATCGCACCCAGCTCGTCCGGGTTGATCTGGGCCAGCAGAGCACGGGTCTCCTCCAGCCGACCGGGGGTCTCGTGCGGCAGGCCGACCATGGCAATCGCACCCGTGCGCAGCCCCGCGCTGCGAGCGCGACTGAAAGCTTCCCGTATTTGACGATTGCACGAGGTGCGCCCGAGCACGTGGCGGCGGACCCACTCGCTGCCGCAGTCGACACGAAAAACGGCGACGGCATCCCCGGCGTGGCGCAGTCCCCGCATCATCTGGGGGTCCGCATGGTCCACCGCCAGGGTGACCCAGAATGGTCGATCTACCGCCCTACGATAACGTTCCGCAAACTCGGCCAGCCAGTCCGCCGGCGGATCGAAGATATCGTCCTGCAGATGAATCGTGGTGGTCTGCGGAAATCGCTCGATCAGCCCGCTGATCTCGTCGACCACCTGCTGCGGGGTATGGCGCCGAACCCGACTCGGCGCCCCGTGTCCGTACCCCTCGTAGGCGTAGGGGTCTCTGCGCGAGGTCAGGATCGCCAGTCGCCCGGTATCTCTCAAGATCGCCGGAATATCGAACAGCTCTCGGTCCGGCAGGGCCAGGCCCGACAGATCCTCGATCGGGTCGGCAAGCGGCTGCCGGCTGATTGCTCCCGAAGAACCGAGAACCCACATCCCGGGCAGCTCGGCCAGGGCGTCGACGGTTGGATCACACACGGCCAGCGCCTCGAAGACATGCTCACCTTCACCCCGGCACAGTCCATCGAACACCCCCGAATCGATCACGCGCTGCGGAGCGAAGCTGGCGTGGGGACCGCCGATCAGACTCAGCAGACCCGGCCGCTGCTCTCGAAGTGCGTGGCCCAGTTCGAGATTGTGGCGCCACTGAGGGCTGGCCACACTGAAGGCGACGACATCCGGGCTGAACGCATCCACCTGCGCAATGAACGCCGCAGAGTCCTGCGTCAGCGGTGCATGGAGGCCGACCTCACAACCCGCTCGCCTCGCTGCCGCTGCCAGAGCGGACACGCCTGCGTGGTATCGCGGAAGTCCCACGGTGCTGATATCGGTCCAGACCAAGAGGATGCGTCGGGGCATTGAAGCGAATTATAGAGAATTGACCGGCTTGATTGAACGTCGTCCATTCCATATCGTGAGATAGACGGATGATTCAGAAAAGCGACGCCCCCCCCCCTATCGCGGTCAAGGCACACAATCTGGGCAAGGTCTACCGGGTCCAGTTCCGCCGCAAAGGATTCCTGCTGCGTGACCTGTTGCTGGGGTACTTCCTACCCTGGCCAGAGCAGCATGTGGCACTGCAGGACATCTCATTCGTGCTGCGCCGCGGGGAATCGCTCGGTCTGATCGGCCCCAACGGTTGCGGCAAGAGCACACTGTTGCGGATGATCTGCGGACTCAGTCCAACCAGCAGCGGAACGGTCCAGCGGCAAGGACGCACCGTTGGCCTGCTCGAGCTGGGTGCAGGACTGCAGCCTACGCTGACCGGCTGGCAGAACATTCATCTGTGCGGCCTGGCCCATGGCCTGACGCCAGCCCAGATCAAGGAGCGAGAGCAGCAGATCGCCGAGTTCTCGGGACTGGGCAAGTTCCTCGAGGCGCCGATCAAGACCTACTCCGCCGGCATGACACTGCGCCTCGGGTTCTCCGTGGCAATTCACACCAACCCGGAGATCCTCGTCGTCGACGAGGTGATCTCGGTCGGTGACGCGGAATTTCAACAGCGCTGCTTCGAGCGCATCACCCTGCTCCGCTCGCAGGGTGTCTCCCTGGTCCTGGCAACGCACAGTCCCGAGGTGGTGCGTGGATTTTGTGACCAGCTGATCCACCTGGAGAACGGCCGGGCGATCGAGCAACTGTCCGGCCGGGATGCGATCGCCGACTACCTCGACCTGCTCTCGGGAGGACCGGCTCCGATGCGACAGGCGCTGTCGGAGATCGCGAAGGGCCGTAGCGACGACCCACTGGCGCAGTTCTCCAGCCAGCTGGACTCACTCAAGGCCAGTCTGCCGAGCCTCACGCCAGCCGAGCGAGAGATGCGGGTTCGCCGCTGCGGAGAGTCACTGGTCCAGCTGGCCGCACGCCACACGGAGCAGCAGATGCCGCTGCTCCAGCTGTATACCCGCGAGCTGATGACCGTGGTCGAGTTGATCGACGGCGTGACGATGCTGCGGCTCTGGGAGCCTCTGCGCGAGCTGCTGATCAGCCAGCTGCCGACGGCCGGCAGCCTGGCCGAGAGAGTGGACCTGGTCGTCGAGCTCGCCGAACTCCTGCAGCTCGAGCCGGGACCGATCAAGATCACGCTGGAAGAGCTGCGCGACGCCCTGCGCGCGCAGCTGGCCAACGGCCCCCGAGATCTGCTCGACCGCCTGGAGGGTCTCGAACAGCGCGTACTCGACGGCGGGCTGACGATCAACCTGCTGGAGCCAGCCGGCGGCGTGCTGGCATCCGGAAGCCCACTGACGATAGCCGTCCAGGTCACCTGCACCGCCGGAGACCTGCTGACCCTGCAGCTGGCCGTGCACGATTCTAAGGGTCGCCGGATCGCCGGCAACGACGCCACACTGCGGGTCCCCGACCAGACGGACACCGTGGTGCAGTTCCACTGCCCGGGGCTGTCCTGCGGGCCCGGGCAATACCGGCTGGTTCTCGGGGTCGGCTCTCCAG
>CAZANL010000399.1:0-1530 GCA_964486115.1 uncultured Planctomycetota bacterium | reverse complement strand
ATGTGAGGGCCAGCGGGCTGACGCCACCGCCAACAGTTCAGCTCTCCGGCGACTGGAGATGGGTCTCTTGCCCTGACTGAGCCTGTTCTGGTAGGCTGCCTACGATGAGTCGCCGGATATTGCTCGTCTGGACAGACATCACCTCGGTGCAGGTGCCCCGGTTCCATCTGGGAATCGCTGCCGTGGCTGCGATCTTTCGCCGAGAAGGGTGCGCGGTAGAGCTCTATGCCCCCCGCCGCTTCGACCTCGAGGAGTTCCTCAGCCTCGTTGAGCGATTCGACCCCGACACCGTGGCCTACAGCTCGATGACGATGCAGTACCCCTACGTGCGCCAGCTGGCGCAGGCGGTCAAGCAGGTCCGTCCCAAGATCCTCAACATCATCGGCGGCACGCACGCCAGCTACGCCTCGCTGGAGGTGCTCGACGATGGCTGCTTCGACGTCCTGTGCCGCGGCGAAGGCGAGCCGGCTGTGACCGAGATCGCCCGCCGCGATCCGACGCCCACCGCGCTGACCGACATCGCCAATCTCTGGGTCAAGCTGCCGGACGGGGAGATCGTGCACAACGGGACCTCCCCACTGGTCGATCCGCTGGATCCGCTGCCGTTCGCCGACCTGGACATCTTCGACTATCCCGCCGTGCTCGACGCATCCAATGGCGAGATGATGACGATGGGCAGCCGCGGCTGCCCCTACACCTGCGACTACTGCACCAGCCCCAGCTTCAATCGGTTGTTCAAGGGTGACGCCAAGATCGTACGCCGTTTCTCGCCAACCCGCGTCGTCGACGAGATCGTCTCGGCCAGAGAACGCTACCCGGGAGTCGAGCGGGTCTACTTTCTCGATGACATCTTCGCCCCCACCTGGGACTGGCTGGAGGAGTTCGGCACGCAGTACCGGGAGCGGGTCAACATCCCGTTCCGCGTGCTGCTGCGTGTCGAGTGCGCCAAGCCCCGGATGCTCGACATGCTCAAGGAGGCCGGCTGCGACACCATCGAGTTCGGCCTGGAGAGCGGCAGCGAGTGGCTGCGCCGCCACATCCAGAACCGGACGATGAGCAACGAACAAATCCGCGAGGCCTTTCGCGCGGCTCGCGAGCGAGAGATCAACACGCTGTCCTTCGTGCTCGTAGGACTCCCCAGCGAGACCCCGGAGATGATCCAGGAGACATTCGACCTGCTCGAAGAGGTCGACCCGAACGAGGTCGTGACTTCGATCTTCTACCCCTTTCCCGGAACCAAGCTCTACGACATCTGCCAGGAAAAGGGCTACCTGACCGACGACTGGGCCGAGGACGTGCACCAGAAGTCGATCCTCAACCTGCCCGACCTGACCCACGAGCAGATCCTCGACGGCTTCCAGCGGATCATGGAGCAGTCGATGATCCGGGCCGCCCGGCGCCGCGCCCGCGGGAGCTACGACTTCCTGGCCACTCTCGACAGTGCCCGGGTCTACTCTCCCAACGAGAAGCCGGTGCATGTGGGCTACCTGATCAAGAGCTACGAGCCGGACCCCTGGCTGCACGTCAACG
>CAZANL010000398.1:3896-5048 GCA_964486115.1 uncultured Planctomycetota bacterium | reverse complement strand
GTTTTCTCCCCGCTCGCTCAGGTCGCCGGCTTCGATCTTGAGGCGCTCCTCACGTTCCTGGCTTTCGAGGGAGGTGAATTCACGACGAAGCCTTTTCAGGCGAACCTGATTCTCCGCCAGCAAGTGGTCGATCCCCTGGAGAATGTCCTCAGGTCGGTCCGCCCGCCGCAGCAGCTTTTCCACTCCTGGCGGGAGCTCGTTGTTGCCCCGCCTGAACATGCCCATCAGCTTGCTAAAATCAACCATTTACCATCTCCGGTCAGTTGCGACGCCGCCGCAGGATCCACTCTCCAGCGAGGTGTTCCGAGATCAGCTTGTCTTCTTCTTCATCGACCATCTGGGCCACCGCTTCCGCGAGCTGGCTCCTTTCGATGTGTAGTTTCTCCAGTTCTTCGTCCAGCATCAGCAGGCCACCGGGCGCCTGGAGTGTCGGGTGTTGCTCGAGAAAGCCGATGGCGCGGGCCACCTTGGCTTCCGCCGACTCCGGATCGAAGATCGCGCTCACCCGAGGGTCGAGGGTGGGGTGCCGGTGGGTGCGGAAGGCAAATCCCTGCTGGTCTGTCAGTCCGGCCGAACACGCGGGCTCAACCAGGACAACCTCACGGGTGCCGGTCGACAACTCCTGGGGCGTGTCCCCGATCCAACCGGTGGGGGAGAGGACACCGACACAGTGCATCACGTCGGGATCTAGCGCCCATCGCTCGATGTGCCGGGCCAGTTGCTCCATCGAGATCGGATCGGAGTCGAAGCCCGGATCGACGTAGCGCTCGAGCCGGGCGATACACGCCGCAACCAGCACCAGCTCCGTCGTGCTGGAGAACCCAAACAGCGCACTTTTCTTGATCGGAAACGTGAGACGTCGACACGTGGGACAGCCCCGGACCTCCAAGGCACTGCGGTCCCGGCTGCGGTCGAGAATCCTGTCGAGCTGGATCGACTCGTCGGTCTCGATCGGGAAGATGCTGGGGTCGACAGCCAGTTTCTTGCCAGTGCGAGGATGTGATACGTGTCCGATGTGAGCCAGTTGAGAAATGAACGCGTCGATGAAGAACGTCTCGTAAGAGCGCGCAAGGCCGCGCCAGACCGTCCGGTCTGCCTGTTGGTCAATCGTCGCCGAGAGGGTGTGCTCCTTGCATGCGCGTGTACCCTGGC
>CAZANL010000398.1:0-3886 GCA_964486115.1 uncultured Planctomycetota bacterium | reverse complement strand
AGCGGACAGACCTGGTGCGGGGAGAAGCCCGGTGCGGTAATCAAACCGTCACAGGCTCCGCACGGCAACTCCAGGGTGCTGGACAGGCCCGACATGCATATCTCCATCAAGTCGCTAAATTTTCATAACTGAGGCCAGGACCGACTATTCCACAGGAAAGTCGGGCACAGGAATTCTATCAGGGCACGCAACAAACTGCCACCGAGCCCCGCCGTCTGGGGGCGGTGCAAAATCGATCCCTATTTCTTGACTGAGTGGCAGTCGAAGCGAGCCGGTAATGGCCGCGTCGAGTCCTCCATGGGGACCTGATGCCGCACTGTAAATAGACGAAAATGGTCTGAAATCAGCACAGGTTTTTAGCCCCAATACGTGGTTGGGCATTAGAATGCGAACGATGAAGCTCGTGGTGCAGATTCCCTGTCTGAACGAGGAGACCAGTCTGGTCCAGACGCTCGCCGATATTCCGCGGGAAATCCCTGGGGTGGATGTCGTCGAACTGCTGATCATCAATGACGGCAGTACCGACGGAACGGTTGAGGTGGCACGGAAGGCGGGTGTCGACCACATCGTTTCTTTTCGTCAACGGCGTGGTCTGGCGATTGCGTTCAAGGCCGGTCTGGATGCTTCGCTGCGCGCGGGGGCGGACATCATCGTCAACACCGACGGTGACAACCAGTATTGCGGACACGAGATACCTCGATTGATCGAACCGATCTTGGCTGGACGGGCGGACCTGGTGGTGGGGGATCGCCATACCGACCAGGTCTCGCACTTCACCCTGATCAAGAAGATCTTGCAGAAATGGGGCACGCGTCTCGTTCGGATCGTATCAAAAACGAACGTCACCGACGCGACCAGTGGTTTTCGGGCTTATAGTCGGGAGGCGGCCATCCGGGTGACCTTGCTGAGCCGATTCTCGTACACGCTCGAGACCTTGCTCCAGGCTGGCATAGAGCGCTATGCGATCGAGACGATCCGGGTCGAGACCAATGCGCCGACGCGCGGCTCAAGACTGTTCAAGAGCATTCCGCAGTACCTGCGCTACTCGATGGACACGCTGATCCGGATCTACACGATGTACAACCCTCTGCGCGTCTTCCTGACGCTTGGAGGGATCATGATGGTTGGCGGGATGACCCTTGGCCTGCGCTTCATCTACTTGTTCCTGGTCGGTATGGGTGAAGGGCATATCCAGTCTTTGATCCTGGCCTCGATTCTGTTGCTGATGGGCTTTCAAGTGGGACTGATCGGGCTGCTGGCGGATGTGATTGCCAACAACCGTAAACTCCTGGAGGACCTGCTGGTTCGAGTCAAACGAATCGAGTACGGAGACCAGAACACCCTGATCCTCGGTGAGCGTACGCCGCTCGAGGAGCCAGCTGCCGACTCGGCGGCGGCGGTGGTCGAGGACACGGCGAGGTAAGACCTCGTCCGAGGGGATTGCTCACGGCGCTGTCGCGTCGCCGGCTCGGCCGCTGGACCGTTCTGGTGCTCCACACCCGCGCTGATCCGCAGAACCCGCATGTGTTGCTCCACCTCCCCGTGCTGAAAAACTCCTTCGGGCTGGTGGCCCCATATCAGTGCCTGGCAATCGCTCAGTGCCTGGCAATCGCGAGCAAACCAAGCCGCCTGATGATCTACTATGCAGGCCGGTACTGACTCCGTGTGTTTGGATTGAATGTCCATCCCGAGTTCTGCGGAATTGGATCCACTCTGCGCTAGATCTTGGAGCGGTTGGATAAGGACGATGGCGTTGATCATGGGTAGGGGACTGCTGGCCTGAGTCAATTTGGGCAAACCGAATTTATGACTTGACATATTCGAACAAAATGCATAATTTGTCACCTGTATACCCCCCATTTGCAGGAGGACCGGGCTCTTATAGCTCGGTTCTTCTGTATGTATACCGCCTTCACAAACCCTCACGATTACGGTAACCTCGGGTGTGGATTGCCCGGATGGCTTATGGGTTACACTCCGCGGTATCGGCTCGCGTGAAGGCTGACGAGCGACTCTCTGCTGGTGAATATCGGCTTGCCCGGTACTGCTTGCAGCGTAAGTTGCTGTCTCCGGAGGAGATCCGTCCCATCCTCGCCGCGAAGATGCGAGATGGCACACCCTCCTTGATCGATCTGATACAGCAGTCTGGGTTATTCAACGAGGCCCAGGTGCAGGTTCTGATGCGCATCCGCGCGGTGCTGGACAAAAGTCCCGAGGCGGTGCCTGAACGTGTGCCCGCCGTTGACCGTGAGGAGGAGGCGTCCCTCTCGGGTGCTGAAGCGAGCGGGGAAAGCGCCCCGGCGAGGACCGTGGAGGGCCCGGCGATCCAGCCGATATCGGAGACCCTTCCGGCGAGCGACGCGGTTGACCCTCCCGGGCTGAATTTCCAAGGGGCGTGCTGGGTGACCTCGGTACCGCCAACCCGGACTCGCCGAGAGGTTATGCTGACGCTGCTGAGTCTCGGGGGCGTGACATTGATCCTGCTGCTCGTGCTTTGGTCGTTGGCTAACCAGCAGCTGACCCAGCTGGCTTCGTTGCCCAAGGCGATCCCACCAATTTCCCACCTGTCAGCGGCCGGCAATTCCCGGCCACAGCTCCGGGGCGGGCAAACCCAGCCCGGGAACTCGATCGAGGCATACGATCGAGCTGTGACATTGGCTCCCAAGACAGCACAGCCCTATCTGGAACGGGGTGAATTCCTGGCTCGGCAAGGGCGGTGGCAGCAGGCCCTGGAAGACTATACTCGGGCGGTGGAGATAGATGCTGATTACGGACCGGCTCTACTCGCCAGGGCTCTGGCCTACGAAGTACTGGACAGGATTCCACAGGCGGCCGCCGACTTGCAGCGTGCTCGTGGGCTACCGAGGGTTCGAACAAGGGCCGAATGCTTCATTGCTCGTTTGCTGAACCAGTCGGGTAACCATCGTGATGCCCTGCGGATGGCTCAGCGGACGATTGAGCGAGATCCCAACGCCTCTGAGGCGGTACTCGAGCGGGGCAAGGGGCACTTTCATCTGAAGCAGTACGTCGAGGCATCTCGGGATTTTCTGTCGGTGCTGAAGCTGAGGCCATCTCACCAGGTTGCTCTGCTCTACATGGGACGGATGTTCCTCATGCAGGGAGATGCGCAAGCAGCCGAGGAGTACTTCTCCAGGGCGAGAAAGTCGGCGCCCAGTTCACCTCAACTGGCGTTGATCTTGGCCGACTTCTATTCTCGGTGGGGGCGGCTGGTGGATGCTCGACGCTGGTATCTGCGCGCTGCCGAACTAGGGGGCCCAGCGGCGCCGCTGGCTAATCGACTCGGTTTGCTGGCAATGCGGGAGGGTCGCTTCACGCGGGCACTCGAGCACTTCGGAGATGCGATCGAGAAAGATCCGCGAACGACGGCGTTCTACAACAATCGGGGCAACGCATGTTACGTGCTCAGTCAGTGGGACGGTGCGATCCGCGACTTCAATACATCCCTCGCTCTCTCTCCGGGCCAGTCCGAGGTTCACTATGGTCTGGCCAACGCCTACGGTCGCAGTGGCCAGCTACGTCAGGCCTTCCACCAATTCAACGAGGCCATTGCCCGCAATGGGGAGGACGCTCGGGCTCACTGCTACCGTGCGACCATCCTCTATTACATGGGCAACTGGCGTAAAGCGTTGGATGGATTCGAGAACGCCCTCAGCTTCAGACCCAAGTATCCCATGGCCCGTTTCTACCAGGCGAACTGCGAGATTGAGCTGGGCAACAGCGAGCGAGCAATTCATTTGCTCGGCGAGCTCGTGGCGGAAAATCCCAAGCGTCCCGAATACCATCACTACCTGGCCAATGCCTACATGGGACTCAAGTACTATCAGAAGGCGATTCAGGGGTACACGCGGGCGCTCCAGTGTAACCC
>CAZANL010000397.1:363-5083 GCA_964486115.1 uncultured Planctomycetota bacterium | reverse complement strand
ATCCCGAAGGTAGAGCAGAACTTTGACGACAACCAGGTCGAGCTGACCGAGACACAGCAGACATTCCTGACCGTGAGCCACAAGCTCAACCAGGAACGTTTCTGGGGTTACCTGCCGGTGTTATTGATCATGGCAATGGGAATCCTGACCCTGATGACGCGACAGTGGGGAGCGTTCAGTGCGGTCTTTTTCGTGCTGATCCTGCTGCAATTCGCGATGTTCTTGTACGGCTGGATGAGCTTCGCCCTACCGCTGATACAGTTGAAACACGGGGGCGCACCAGCCGGTTAAGCCCCGGACTGCTGCAGCCTGCAGTTATCCACCCATTGCCCGGACGTGGCCCAAGATGCCCCGAGCCACCCCAGCGGCCAGCCGCCGTTGATAACCTTGATCGATCAGGTTCCGTCGCTCTTGATGGTTGGTCAGGAACCCCATCTCGACCAACACCGCGGGAATCCGAGACTTGCGCAGCACTCGCAGCTGGCGCACGTTGCGCTTGACCCCTCGGTTGGGGGTCATGCCAGAGTTGGAAATGGCCAGTGCGATACGGCCCGCCAGATCCCGTGAGCGGTCGACGACCATGGCCCCCATCGGACTCGACTTGATGAAGACCTCGACGCCTCGGACATGAGCGTGCGGACAGCTGTTGGCGTGGATGCTGACGAACAGATCACTGCCTGCCGACATCGACACACGCCGATCCAGACCGACGTAGCGATCTGAGGTCCGCGTCATGATCACTCGAGCGCCCGCATCTCTCAGCTCCTGTGCCAGATGCCGCCCCACTCTCAGCGTGATGTCCTTCTCCAGGACAGCACCAACGCTGGCACCCTGATCCCGGCCTCCATGTCCAGCATCCACGGCGACGGTCCAACCGGCCAACTGCCCCTCGGACGGCGTGGAGGTCGCCGGGGCTGAAGCCGTTCTTGCGGGGTTCGGCCCCGCAGTCGTCGCAGGGGGCAAGCCGACGTCGGCTTGCAAACGAGCCAGCGGCTTGAGGTGATCTTCGTAGAATTCACGGGAAAAAAACAAATCCTGCTCGTACTGCTGCACTGGGTCGGTCAGCTGAAGCTCAGCGTCCCCGAGTAGCAACCGATTCAACTCAGGCATGGCGATCAGACGCCAGGTTCCCACCTCGACCACACCTCGAAAGCTCGCCTCGTCCCAATAATAGATGCCCCGCAAATCATCGGCGACCTCCTGGAGGCTGATCATCGACCGCTCGTCGGGCTTGCTTATTTCAGCCGAGGAACAGGACACGAACAACAGGATAGCCAGGAGAAGCAGCGGCGGGCGAACTGACGTCACTTTGCAAGTTCCTCAAGGGTTGCGATCAAGGTGGGGGCAAACTAATACTTCCACACTTTTCGCCATCAAGCGGCGTTATTCTGGTTTTTTGAGTTCGAGGGTGCGACGGACGATGCCTGGGCGATCGAGTGTCAGCGACCAGTTTCGCCGACGCCATTTTCCTCCCGACAACCAGCTGACGGAGAGGTTGGCGCGAACCGGGACCTGATCGACCCCCGCGACGCTACGCACGAACAGCTGATAGACGCCGACCTGCAGCTGTCTCGAGCGGTAGATCTCGGGACCTTGGCCGCGACTGACCTCGCCATAGAACCCCGCACCTGGATGCCGCGGATTGCCATGGAATACCAACCGCCCGCTCGGCTCCCGAACGAGCAGGTCGAGATCGGCACGAGGGCCCCAGGTCAACCGAACGGACATGGCCTCGCCGGCAAACCGTCCGTTGAGAGTCAGCCGCCGCTCCACGACCGTTCGACCGTCCCGCGCCGTCAGCGAGAGGCGGTTCGGTCCCCGAAACAACGCCACACCGACTCGGAACCGCCCGTCGAACACAGGAACCTCTCGAATCAAGCCGTTGTGGCGCAACAACAGCGTCGGCGTAGCCAGACCCTCGACCCGGCCCTGGAGAGCAACCTCCCGCTGGCAGGTCACGCCACCGGCCGGCCCGGTGATGACCAATCGCGGAGCATCGGCCAGTGCGGTGTGAGCGATCAACAAGCCGTATAGCAGTATCAGACGTTTCAACGGCCCTGCCCCCTGTCTTCCCGCTTTCTCGGCGGCTTCCAGGTCTTGCGGTTCTTCAGCCACCAGGACCGCCACTTGCGGTTTTCGTAGCTGGCGAACTTCTGCCCAGAGATCGTCCTCAGGGCCCGCCCCGCGCCACTGCGGACGAAGCGGTCCTTGTCCTCGAGTGCCTTGAGCAACAGCGGAAAGACCAGAGGGCTGCGGAAGTGCTTGCGCACGAGCTCGGTCACGTGGCGCCGCATCCGGTAGTCCTTCTCGACCAGAATGCGAAAGAAAGCCGGCAGCACCTTCTCCCCATGGGTAACCAGCTGTCGCTCGGCCTGTGTTCGCTGCTCCGGAGGCTTACGTTCATCGACGGTGATCCTCAGCAACAAACGCACCCGCTTGAGGAACTTGGGGTCGACCAGCGCCCCTAGCTGGACAAGGATCTGGCGCGCGCGCCAGCGCATTTCCAGGTCCTCGCTCGCGGAGGCCTTGCGCAGCTGGGGAATGGCCGGAGCACCGATTCCAGCCAGTGAAGTGCTCGCCTGCTGGCGAACCTGCCAGCTCCGGTCTCCGAGCTGTCGGATCAGTCCAGCGATCCTCGCCTGGAGCCGACGGTCTTCCCCCTCGTCCGCCTGCAGCGGCGCAATGACGGCCAGCGCCAGCAGGTAGCACAGACAACGTGTCATCTTCTGTCGCTCGAACCCCTCTGAAACGGAGATGTGGCCTCGATCAGACCGAGACGTCTGCGAACAGGTGACTTCGAAAAAACCGCTCGACCGATTCGTCCACCCGCTCGAAGTCCAGTCCGACCCGTATCAGATCCGGGCTGCCCTCCTCGGCTATCGTCTGGAGATGCACAACGCGCCCGGTCGAGCCACTCAGCTTCTCTAGACCGTAGATGTCGAAGGTCACCCCCCAGACGCTCCCTTCGGTCACCGCTTCCTGGTTACTGACGATAACCTCGACGGCCAACCCCTCGGAGGAGATATTGACCGTCACACCGTCCAGTTCGGTCCCATTCTCCGGCGAAACCAGCTGGACCGGGAAGAAGACGTCGAGGCGGCTGGCGTCCCCCTGCTCCCCACTCTCCGGATCAGATACCTCGGGGACCACTCCCATCACGCAATAGACTTGGATCTCACCCTGAATGCCCTTGACGGTCGTCGGCTCGAGCTCGAGCGCACGCACGTAGGGCTGAATCTCGCGGTAGGTGTTTTCGCTGATCAGTACCTGATGCTGCTTGGTCAGCGACTCGATGCGAGCCGCGAGGTTGACGGCGGGCCCGATCACCGTGTATTCCCTTCGCTTGGTCGATCCCATGTTTCCGCTGACCACATCGCCAGAGTTGATTCCCACACCCATGAACAACTCTTCACGCCCCTCCTGACGCAGCCCGTAATTCAACAGGTATAGCTGGACCTGCATCTCGATCGCGGCGCGAACCGCCTTCAGTGCATCCTGCGGCTGCTCGATCGGCAAACCCCAGACCGCCATGATCGCGTCGCCGATGAACTTGTCCAGCATTCCGCCATGCTTGAAAATGGTGTCCACCATCACTTCGTAGTAACGATTCAGCGTGTCGACCACCGTCACGGCAGAGATCCGCTCCGACATCGGAGTGAACCCACGGATGTCGGAGAACAGCACGGTGCACTTCTTTTCTTGCCCACCCATCTCGAAATCGAGCTGCTTGTTGACCACCTGATCGACCAGTTCCGGCGCCAGATAACGGGAGAGTGCCGAGCGGGTCTGGATTTCCTCTTCGATCTGCGCCATCAACCGGGCGTTCTGGATCGCGATTGCTGCCTGGCCTGCGATGCCGGTCAGCAGCTGCAGATTATCCTGATCGAATGCACGAGACATCCGGGTCGTGTCGATATGGAGAAGGCCGAGAAGCTCCTCGCGACAGATCAGCGGTACGCTCATCGCCTGGCGGATTCCCTGACTGATGATGCTGTGGGCGTGAGAGAAGCTCTCGTCTTGCATCGTGTCGGTCGAGAGGATCGAAGTCCGTTCGTCGACGACCTTCTTGATGATGGTCTTCGAGATTTCGAGATAACGCTCCTCGACCTCCTCACCCCGCTTCTTGACCACCCTCTGCTCGAGTTCCCCGCTCTCCCCTCTCAGAAAGATGGCCCCCCGCTCGGCAGGGATGTGCTCGAACACGACATCGAGGACGCGCTCGAGCAATTGGCTCTGGTCCAGAACCGAGCTGATATGATTGGTCACCTCATAGAGAATGCTCAATTTCTCGTTGGCCTTCTTCAGCCGGCTGATGTCGGCGCTGGATGAATCCAGCCCTCCCATCTTCGAGAACATCGAGAGCTCGAGCTTATGGTCGGAGAACTTCACCTCGGCCTGAGTCTCGTACGCCGCATCACTGATCCGCGTACCCAGTCTGCTGGTGACACTGATCCGCTCGAGCGGGTTGCTGAACAGCAGCACGGTGTCGGCAATTCGCAGCAGATCACCGCTGGAAAGCACTCGGGAATTGACCAGCTGATCGTTGACGAAGGTGCCGTTGGCGCTCTTGAGATCCTTGATGACGTACTGCACGCCGTTGTTCTTGATTACCGCGTGCTGGCGAGATGCCTTCATCTCTCGCAAGGTGATCGTGTTGGCCTGCGCGCGACCGAAGGACACCTCTTCGGACAGATCGATCGTCGCTGAAATCTGGAGTTCC
>CAZANL010000397.1:0-348 GCA_964486115.1 uncultured Planctomycetota bacterium | reverse complement strand
GTCAACTTGGGGATCTCGACTATCGGCTTCCGGCAACTCGGACAAGACAAGTCCCTCAGTCGGCTCATCTCGTCTAGCGAAACCACGTCGCTGCAGCTGCTGCAGTTGGTCGTGAGCACCCCTTCCATGCCGTCCACTATAGTGTTCCTCGTGTGTCGTGCCTAGACACGCCTGAGAACATACGGGCTGATTCCCCTACAGCCATCGCTCACTCCAGGTACTTTGTCAACAAGACCACGTTGCCCACCTCGTTGTAAACCACATCGTCCATGACGCTCTTCACCAGCACCATGCCATAGCCGCCAAATCGCTTTCCCGCCTCCAGCCGCTCATCGACGCTGGCGCCGA
>CAZANL010000396.1:0-5089 GCA_964486115.1 uncultured Planctomycetota bacterium | reverse complement strand
TGGGCCACGTCGCCCCTCGGGTCCAGGAGATGCTTCACGAGTGGCAGGAATGGCAGGCAGGTTACGAGTCGGACCAGTTTACCTATCAGGTGCGAGACAAGCAGATCCGTGTCGACAACCGTTGTGAAACGCTGTCGGAACTGCAGCTGTCCAAGGTGGCGCTGCCCCATTACAACAGCATGGCGGACCGGGTCCGCTGGCGATTGCTCGAAAACGTCCCGGGTGAATTCCCCTTCACCAGTGGGGTCTTCCCGTTCAAGAGACAGGCGGAAGATCCGGCCCGCATGTTCGCCGGGGAAGGTCCTGCCGAGCGGACCAACGCCAGGTTCAATCTGCTGGCTGACGGCCAACCGGCAAAACGCCTGTCCACCGCCTTCGATTCGATCACGCTATACGGCGAGGACCCGGATCACCGCCCTGACATCTACGGCAAGATCGGGGAGAGCGGGGTGGCCGTCTTCACCGTCGAAGAGGCCGAACGGCTGTATGCCGGGTTCGATCTGTGTGACCCGAAGACCTCGGTGTCGATGACGATCAACGGACCGGCCCCGACGATCCTGGCCTTCTTCTTCAACACCGCGATTCGCCAGCAGGCCCGACGCTTCCTCCGGCAACAGGGGCGGCTCGAGCTCACCGACGAGCAGGTCCTCCAGCCGGACAACATGCGGGGCGCGACATGGGCCGAAGTCCGGACCATGCTCTCAGCGGATGAACTGGATCGCATCAAGGCCGAAACTCTGTCTCAAGTGCGCGGCACGGTACAGGCCGACATCCTGAAGGAGGACCAAGGACAAAACACCTGCATCTTCTCGACCCAGTTTGCGCTGCGCATGATGGGCGACGTCCAGCAGTACTTCATCGAGAACAATGTCCGCAACTTCTACAGCGTGTCGATCAGTGGGTATCACATCGCCGAGGCAGGGGCCAACCCGATCCACCAGCTGGCCTTCACGCTGGCCAACGGATTCACCTACGTCGAGTACTACCTGGCTCGGGGAATGGACATCAACCGCTTCGCGCCCAACTTGAGCTTCTTTTTCAGCAACGGGATGGATCCCGAATACACGGTGATTGGCCGGGTTGCCCGGCGGATCTGGGCCGTCGCGATGCGGGATCGATATGGCGCCAATCGGCGCAGTCAGAGCCTCAAGTATCACATTCAGACCTCGGGCCGCAGCCTGCACGCCCAGGAGATCGAGTTCAACGACGTGCGAACGACGCTGCAGGCCTTGCTGGCGACCTTCGACAACGCTCAGAGCCTTCACACCAACGCATACGACGAAGCAATCACCACGCCGACGACCGAGTCGGTCCGGCGGGCACTGGCCATACAGCTGATCATCAGCAAGGAGTTCGGTCTGACATTCTGCGAGAACGCCTCCCAGGGAAGCTTCATCGTCGAGGAGTTGACCGACCTGGTAGAGCACGCCGTTCTGGACGAGTTCGACCGCCTGACCCAACGCGGCGGGGTACTCGGCGCGATGGAGTTGCAGTACCAGCGAGGTGCGATTCAGGACGACTCGCTCAAGTACGAGCGGCTCAAGCACTCGGGAGAGTTGCCGATCGTCGGGGTCAACACGTTCCTGGCTCGTGATTCCGCGAACGCCTCGCAGCCGTCGGAAGTCGCTCTGACGCGCGCCACGACAGCCGAGAAGGAGAGCTGCATCGAGCAGCTACGCGCCTTTCACGCGGCGCATGCACAGTCTGCTCCAGATGCGTTGGATCGCCTCAAGAACGTGGCCCTGGCCGGAGAGAACGTGTTTGCCGCGCTACTTGATGCGACAGAGCACTGCAGCCTGGGGCAGATCACCACAGCGCTGTATCAGGTCGGCGGCGAATACCGCCGAAACCTCTAGCGGCCTCTCGAGCCACAGGCCGCTGTAACTGACCCGACTCTGCTATACCCCGTTTCGGAGCAAATCGCGAGCAATCACCAGCTTCTGGATCTCGGTCGTTCCTTCGTAGAGTTCGGTGATCCGAGCATCCCGAAAACACCGCTCGACCGCGGCCGATTTGGTGTAGCCATGGACTCCGTGAATCTGGATCGCCTCTCGCGCAACACGGTTGGACAACTGCCCAGCGAAGGACTTCGCCATCGCGGCTTCCCGGGTGTGTTCAGCCTTGGCATCACGCAGCCGGGCTGCCCGGTAGATCAGCAGGCGTGCCGCATCGATCTCGGTCGCCATATCGGCCAGCTTCCACTGTATCGACTGATCGTGTGAAAGTGGCTTGCCGTCTTGCTGCCGGGCCTGCGAATAGCTCAACGACTCCTCCAGGCAACGCTGGGCGATCCCGAGGGCCTGGCTGGCGATGCCGATGCGCCCCCCGTCCAACCGCTCGAGAGCGATCTTGAATCCTTCCCCTTCAACACCCAGGAGATTCTCGGCAGGCACCCGACAATTTTCGAGCACCAGCTCGACGGTGGTCGATCCGCGGATGCCCAGCTTGTCCTCCTTGGACCCGATGCTGAATCCCTCGTAACCCGGCTCGACGACGAAAGCGGTGATCCCACGGGATTTCTTCTCCTCCTGAGAACTCCGCGCAAACACCACGATCATGCCAGCGTGATCCCCCGAGGTGACGAACAGCTTCGTGCCGGTCAGCAGCCAGTCGTCACCATCCCGAACAGCCGTCGTCTTGAGGGCCGCCGCGTCGGATCCAGAGACCGGTTCGGTCAGCGCGTAGGCCCCGAAGATCTCACCGGTGGCCAATCGGGGAAGATACTTGTCCTTGAGTGCCCCGCTTCCGTGATCGACCAAGGCCCCCGAACCGAGGGAGTTGTGCACCGAGAGAGTCACCGAGGTGGAAGCGCAGATACGACTGACCTCCATGATCATCAAACTCAATGCCAGATTACTCTCTCCCACCCCGCCGTACGTCTTCGGGATCATAATGCTCAGCGCGCCATACTCCGCGGCCAGGAGCGCGGCCTCGGCCGGAAAAGTCGCGTCCGCGTCGTCGACCGGCACCAGCGGCGCCACAGCTTTTTCGGCATAGAGACGATACTGCCGCCGAAGCGCCTCGTGATGCGGGTCGAGCTCAGTTACTGGCATCGTTCGACCGAGAGGGCCACGGCGTTGCCACCGCCCAAGCAGAGAGCGGCCATGCCTGTGCTCGCGCCACGGTCCGCCATCGCATGCAACAAGGTGGTCAAGATACGAGCCCCGCTTGCGCCGATAGGATGTCCTAGTGCAACCGCACCGCCATGGACATTGACCTTCTCTCGATCCAGCTTCAGCTTGTCGCAGACCGCACATTCAGCCACGCTGAAGGCTTCGTTGAGTTCGACCAGGTCGTAGTCGGTGGTCTGCATGCCGGTCCGTTCCTCCAGATTTCTCGCGGCCTGGACCGGTGCCATCATCACCCAACGGGGCTGGGTCCCCCCCGTGGCGTAGCCGGTCACCCGAGCTAGTGGCTCCAGCCCGAGCTCGGCAACTTTGCGCCCGCTGGCAACGACCAGCGCGCTCGCTCCATCGTTGATCGAGCTGGCGTTGCCGGCGGTCACCGACCCGCCATCCCGCTGGAACGCCGGTCGCAACCTCTCCAGGCCCGCCATGCTGACATCCGCGCGTGGCCCTTCGTCCTGGCCAAACTGTATCGCGTCTCCCTTGCGTTGCGGCACCTCGACCGGGACGATCTCGGTCTCGAACTTGCCCCCTTGAATCGCGGCAACCGAGCGCCTGTGGCTCTCGACCGCGTATGCATCCTGCGCCTGGCGATCCACACCGTATTCCTCGGCGACCAGCTCTGCGGTCATGCCCATGTGGAAGTCCTCGTAGACATCCCAGAGGCCGTCGAACACCATTGCATCCAGCAGGCGACCGTGACCCAAGCGCTGTCCGCGCCGAGCGTCCGGCAGAAGGTAGGGCGCGTTGGTCATGCTCTCCATTCCGCCCGCCACGATCAGGTCGGCATCGCCCGCTCGGATCGCCTGGCAGGCCAGCATCACCGACTTGAGTCCGCTGCCGCAGACCTTGTTGACGGTGAAGGCACCCAAGCGGTCCGGCAGACCTGCGCCACGGGCCGCCTGTCGCGCGGGATTCTGCCCCACACCGGCCTGGAGCACACAACCCATGATCACCTCATCCAGCTGATCGACCTCGACGCCGGCTCGAGTGACAGCCTCCCGAATCACGACGGCACCCAGCTCCGGCGCTCGCTTCTTGCTCAGTCCACCCTGAAAAGCACCGATGGCGGTTCGAGTGGAGGAAATCAGGTAACAATCTTCGGCCATTGCAGGTCCCCTGTAGTTTGTCTCGAGTGCGCCCTATTCTACCGGGGCAGGAGGTCAGGGCAACAGGCGGTCGATCTCACTCTCGGGATCGATTGGATCTCCCCGCTCCAGGCCCTCCAGCAGATCGGCAGCGAGGTGTTTTCCTCGCTCGACGCCCGGTTGGTCGAAGGCGTTGACATCCAGCGCATCGGCAACCATCGCACAGACCAGCTCGAACAGATAGATCAGCGCACCGACGCTTCTCGCGTCGACCCGCTTAACATGCAAGCTGACCGACGGTCGGCCGGCAGCCATCAGCGAGTCGGCGGTCCCTTGGTAGAGCGCTACCTGGACCTCTCGGGGAGTCCGGCCAGCCAGCGGGGCCAGGGACGGATGATCGGCAAGAGGCCCGCCGAGCTCGGGACCAGACGGCACATCCCCGGTGAGCAGGAAGCTGAAGAACTTACCCGGAGGGCCGTCGATCCACTCCTGGAACATCGAATGCTGCGCACCGGTCCCGCGTGTCGCGATCACTGTCAGGCCCTTGCGGACTTCGTTGCCGGCGCGGTCGAACCGTTTGCCCAGGCTCTCCATCAGCAGCTGCTGGACCCAATCGCCGAACGTGGCGAGCCGATCGTCGTAGACCACGAACGGAAAGATGGAGGTGCCCTCAGCGAGCGCCTCAGCATAAAGCCAGGCGAGGGTCTCGGTTGCGCCCGCCTCCTCGACCTGGCGAGCGCCAGCCAGCAGCTCTTCCAGATCTACCCCGGCGATCGAGGCCGCCAGTAGCCCGATCGGGCTAAGCACCGACCAGCGGCCACCGACGCCCTCCGGAACGGTGTAGTGCGGTAGTTGATTGGCCTGGGCCAGATCGGT
>CAZANL010000395.1:0-5107 GCA_964486115.1 uncultured Planctomycetota bacterium | reverse complement strand
CCGACAGGGGCGAGGGTCTTCTTCGGCACGGGTTACAGCTATCACCTGCGTCCGGACTTGTTGCAGTTGATGGGGCGTGGCCCGGAGGCGGCAGACCTGCTGGCGTCGAAGGACGGCTGGTCCTATCTGGACCGTCGCGGGTTCCGATTCGTCCTGCTCGACCGCCGCAGGCGGCAACTCGTCGCTGCTCTGGGTCGGTTCGACGAGGAGGGGACGTTTCGAGCGCGGTATTCCGGCCGCTCGATAATTCGGACCCTGTTCCAGCGGGATCAGTTCGTTCTACTGGAACTGGAAGGGGTGGCCAGGTCATCGACAAAGCATATCAGGGGCACTCGCTGGGAGGTACTGGCCGATGAAGAGTAGGTGGGTCCGAGTCGGGTTGATCGTGTGGATTCTGGCCAGCATGGGGCTGGGAATCGTGCTGGACCTGTCGCCTGATGAACTTGCCGGAGGTTGGCTCAAGGGCCAGCTGGAGGATACGCAGCGACGCCTGTCGGCGTACCTGTCCAGACCCACCGTGGTGGGATTTACCGTCGAGTGATGAGCGTTCTTAGAACGGCCACAGCGGACGGCTGACCGGTAATCCGGGCCAGGGTATCGATCCCAGTATCAGCAGCGCTGCGATGCCGAAGAAGATCGCGGCCCGCCGGTGCTTGACGCGATCTTCGTCCGCCTGTTTCGAGCGGGCCTGGCCGATGTGGATCAGCACCAGTGCCAGCAGCATCATCGACGGGTGCTCGATGGTCCAGAACCGGAGGGTGCGGACCTTCATCGCCTTACCCAGCCCCATGTCGAAGGCCAGCCAAGGAAGCGGACTGAGAAACATGTAGAGGTAGATCCCCAGCAGGAACTGTATGTCGAGGCTGATCACCAGCCCCAGGTTGAGTCGTTTGTGGGTGTCGGTCCAGGGTTGGTCGGCTAGCCAGCCGCGCAAGGCCATGGCGATGGCGGCGAGCATGAACAGGACGACCGCGTAGCGGATCAGCGAGTGACCGATGAGGATGTATTGGTACATGGCTTGGCTGCTGGATGTTCGTGGCCATCTCCGCTGGGGCTTGGATGACCTCTATTGTCCGGATTATATCAGCCGACGGATCAATCGTCCGGTTCCGCTTCTGATTTCCGATCCGTCGTTGCCCGGTCGCTCCCCGCCTGGGGTAGCTTGAAAATTCGAAACAGATAGAACAAGGCGGGAAAGATGACCAGAGAACCGAAGATCAGCGATCCCAGCAGATAGCGCTGCGTCGCCGGGCCGGCCGCCGCCGCCTCCAGGCTCAGGCGCTGTCCGTCGTGATATCGGAGAATGTCTGGATACTGCATGGCCAGCCAGCCGGTCACGATGCAGCTCATCTGACCGCCGAGCGCGAATCGTGTGGGCCACGGGTTGTCGTTGCTGAGTCCTCGCCAGACTGGCGCAATCAGCAGTGTGGCGAGCGAAAAGCACAGAATGGAGCTGCTGCTCGAGAAAACCGGCTGAGGATCGGGACCTGCTCGATTGCCGCGAGCCCAAAAACGAGACCTCCGCCGGCGATGGCGGCTGCATGGAGCTGCTTGGCTCGTCTCCGGCAGTGTTTCTTCAACTCGGCATCGACCGGTTCGCCGATCAGAAAGACCGAGGCTTGGTAGGCAAACAAGATGCAGGTCAACAGGCCGACGGACAGGCAAAAAGGGCTGATCCAGGGCTCCACGTAGACTGCGAAATAGCTGCTCGAATCGGCCTGGCGGAATGCGCCTTTGGCGATGGCTCCCGCGATGGTCCCGATGAACATCGTCGTCACCAACGACGAGTACTTGAAGGCCAGGTTGTAGAGCTTCGTGCTCTGATCGACAAAGGCGTCATAGTGGCGGAAGGTAAATGCGCATCCGCGCACGATGATCGCCATCAGCATCAAGGTGAGGGGAACATGTAGCAGTGTGGCGATCTCGGCGTAGGCCGCCGGAAATCCATAGAACAGAATCACCACGGCGAGGATCAGCCACATGTGGTTGGCTTCCCATATCGGCCCGATGGCCTTGTAGACCGCCTGTTCCAGCGGTTGCTGCAGATCGCGAGGGGTGATGATCTCGATGATTCCCGCTCCGAAGTCAGCGCCCCCGAGGATGGCATACAGAATCAGCGAGGCGGCCAGGAAGGTCAGGATGAAAGTCAGCACAGCAGATTCATTCACCTGGTGGGTAGGTCGGTGGTATGGACTGGATCTGGCGCTTCATCAGGAACACCAGGAGAACCGTCAGCAGCAGGTACATCGTAAAGAACAACGTGAACGGCAGCCACAGGCCTGGCATTGGAGTCAGGGCGTCCTCTGTCCGCATGATGCCGTAAATGATCCATGGCTGTCGCCCCAGCTCAGTGACCATCCACCCGGCCTCGACGGCGATGAAACCCATCGGCGTCATCAGGGCGAGCAACCACAGCATCTTGCGGGAGAATATCAGCTGGGGGCGGCGGGCCAGCATCCAGAGTGCGAGCAGACCGACCAGCATCATCAGTGTCCCGATGCCGACCAAGACCTGGAAGCTGAGATGAGTCAGTAAGACCGGTGGCCAAAGGTCTCTATCGAAGTCCAGCAGTCCCCGCACTTCCGCATGCGGGTCGCCGTGGGCCAGCAGGCTGAGCAGGTAGGGGCTCTCGATGGCGAAGCGCACCGTGCCGCTGGCCTCATCGGGGATGCCGCCGATGATCAGGCTGGCGCCTCGCTCGGTGACGAAATGGGACTCCATGGCGGCTAATTTGATGGGCTGCCGGACTGCGGTTTCCCGAGCCAGCAGGTCACCTGAAATCGGTTGCGCAATGGCGGCCAGCGACCCGAAGACCAGTGCGATCTTGACGGCCTTTTGGTGGAACAGGTGGCCCGGGTTGCGCAGCAGGAGGAAGGCATGGAGTCCGGCGACGGAAAATCCGGTGGCCGAGATCTATGCGATCAGCATGTGGACTCCCATGTTGAGCATGCGATCGTTGAACATCGCGGCCCAAGGATCGATGTTGACTGCCTGACCGTTGAGCCAGTCGAAGCCGGTCGGACTGTTCATCCAGGCGTTGGCTGAGACGACGAAGAAACCGGATGCCAGCCCGGTGAGTCCGACGACGAGTCCTGCGAGCCAGTGAATGCGCTCGGGAACACGGTTCCAACCATAGAGAAAGATGCCCAGGGCGATCGCCTCGATGAAGAAGGCCGTGCCTTCCCAGGAAAACGGCATGCCGATGATCGCACCGGCATGTCTCATGAAGCCGGGCCAGAGCAGACCGAGCTCGAAAGACAGCGCGGTACCTGAAACAGCGCCGGTTGCAAAGAAGATCGCGACTCCCTTGGACCAGGCCTTGGTCAGATCGAGGTAGACCGGCTGTCGGGTCTTGAGCCACAGGCCGTGAGCGGTGGCCATCATCAGCGGCATCGCCATTCCGATGCAGGTGAAGATGATATGGAAAGCGAGCGACAGAGCCATTTGTGAGCGGGCGGCAACTAGATCCGTCATGCGGCTCTCCACGGCGGCGTCGCCAGGCGTCTGCCGAACTCAGCGCAGCGCCACGAAATCACGACGACGGTCGCATCATGGGTGGCTGGCTCGGATGGCGTCTGACATGGGCTACAGAAGACATCTCCCTGCGACTGGCGGGCGAGATGGTGTCAAATCGCCTTGTCAGCCAGGTGCCAGGATTATATCAGTCGCTGGAATGTCCGGCTTGTGCGTTCCGATTTCCCCCTGACGGGACTCGACGGACGGATCGATCAACAGCTGGGCTGGGTCAGGCCCCCAAATTCCACGGGGTCATGCGAGCAGAAGATCCGCACGTCTTGTGCGTGCGCGACTCGCAACTCGCGTAGGCGCTCGAGGCTGGTCCTGGAAAGGCGTCGGTCGACATGTATCATCCATTGAAATGCGCGCAGGCCCATAGGGCAGTATGGCTGTCGCGGGTCGATCTGACCATGGTGCAGATAGGCATCACCGGCATGCAGCAGCCAGCCGGATTCGCCCTTAACCGCGACCGCGCAGTGGCCTGTGGTATGCCCTGCCAGCGGCACCAGCATGATCTCGGCAGGTAGTCCAGCTAGCCTCCGAACGCAGTTGAAGCCGAACCAGGTCTCACCGAGAAGGCGATAATGTAGCCAGCGGGGGCCATGAGCCCAGTGTGCTCTACGATAGCGGATTCGCTGGTGCATCGAGGGGTGCATGGCACTGCGAAACTCCGGGTCGTAGACGTGCACGAGCGCGTCGGGGAAATCGGCCAGACCACCGGCGTGGTCCAGGTCCAGGTGGGTCGGCAGAATGTGGCGTACGTCCTCCGATCGGTAGCCGAGTCGTTGGATCTGACGGCGGGCGGTTTGCGCTGGGTTCAGTGGGCCTCTCAGGAGACTGGTGAACAACCAACCCAGGCGGGACCATGGGTGAGCCACATCCAACAGGCCGATTCCGGAGTCCACCAGGACCAGTCCATCCTGCCGTGTCTCGATCAGCAGGCAGTGGCAGACCAGCTGACTGATTCCGGCCAGCGAGTTGCCGAATCGGCTGGAGGCCGCGCAGTTGAGGTGATGGACCTTCACGGAGTCAGACAGGACAGAACCTGACGGGTGCCAGGGGTCAGATCCAGACTCAGCGCTTCATCCAATTTCCGCCAGTGGGGTTCGAATTCCGCCGAGGGGACGGGTCGTGAATCGCAACTGAACCGAAAGATATAGCGGGTAATCCGATGGCTGCCCGTCAGCAGGACCTCGGTGCCTTGACAGGGGACATCCGGCAGTACCACCCCGGTCTCCTCCAACAGTTCGCGCTCCGCCGCCTGCAGATGTGTTTCGCCGGGTTCGAGATGGCCGCCGGGGAAGGCCCACCGACCCCGGGAAGGAGCCTCGAGCCGGCGGCCGATCAGCACCTGACGGCGCTCTGGATCGACCAGGCAGACCGAAGCGGCCTCTTTTAGCTCAGGCATACCCGAGGGGGTTCTCGAGGATCCAATCGATCAACTGTTCGGCGACCTCTCGTTTGCAGCCGTCGAGTGTCTGCGGCTCTCCCTCGGTGGGCACCAGCGTGACGGGGTGCCGGTCGCCGCCGAGCTGTTGGAGATCGTTGGCCACTACCAGGTCGGTGTCACACGCCTCGATCTGGTCGCGTG
>CAZANL010000394.1:0-5118 GCA_964486115.1 uncultured Planctomycetota bacterium | reverse complement strand
ACCACCTATACCTCTTATTACGGCGATGGATGGTGTCTGTTAGCCAGCTTTCTTCCAAGAGTTTCCGTCGGACCATGCGCGGCACGCTACTGATTCAACTCGGAACACCCGACGCTCCCACGGCGAAAGCCCTGCGGCGCTACCTGCGAGAGTTCCTCTCGGACCCCCGAGTGATCGAGGTCCCGCGCTGGAAGTGGTGGTGGGTGCTCAATTTGCTCGTTCTCCCGTTCCGTCCGACGGCCTCCGCCAAGAAGTATCAGAGGATCTGGAACGCCGAGACGGGCTCGCCGCTGCTGCACCACACCCGCCTGCAAACCATCGCGCTGCAGAGAGCTCTCCCCGATCAAATCGTCAAATTTGGTATGCGTTACGGCAAGCCCAGTATCGCCGTTGCGCTCAAACAACTGGAAGAGGCCGGAGTTACGCAGCTACGGGTACTCCCGCTGTATCCGCAGTACTCGGGAACCACCACGGGATCGGCGCTCGACGGTCTGTTCTCGGCCCTGGCCGACCAGAGGGTCCTTCCTGCACTGGACACGATCCGAGGGTTTCACACTCATCCGGCCTATATCGAGGCGCTGGCCGCACGGATCGAAGAATACGAGGTCCCTCAAGGACAGGAGCCCCAGCTCAGGCTCATCTCGTTTCACGGTATCCCGCTGGAGTACATCCAGAAGGGCGACCCCTACCGCGACGAGTGCATCGAGACGGCCAACCTGCTCGCTCAGCGCATGGGCTGGGCCGCGGACGACTGGCAGCTGGTCTTCCAGTCTCGCTTCGGCCGACAAGTCTGGCTCGAGCCATATGCGGACGAGGTCCTGCGGGCGCTTCCCGCTGAGGGCGTGACCCGAGTCCTGGTCGTACAACCCGGCTTCACGACCGACTGCCTGGAGACGATCGACGAGATCGGCCACGAATATCGTGAGGAGTTTCTCGAGGCCGGTGGTGAGGTCCTCCACCGGGTTCCATGCCTCAATGACCACCCTCGCTGGATCGAGGCAATGGTCGACATCTCGAGGCACCCGTAACCCCACAGTGGCCGACTGGCAGCTGCCAACATCTCTGAAGGTATCAGCTCGGGAAACGGACCTGTCAGCCGATGGTCAGGGTCTGCCCATCACGCGCCACTCGAACACGATCACCCAGACGCGCCCTCAGCTCCCGCCTCACTGTGCCGTGCAGCTCGGGCTTGACGTGGATGACGTGGATCTGGACGCTGCGGCGGCGAAAACCCCGCAGCTGATCCTCGAGCATCGACGGCGTCAGGTGGCCAGCTTGATGACTGAGCTCCTCCAGCCCATCCGCAAAGCTGACCTCCACCAGCACGTGCTTGACCCACCGGTTCTCCGAAGCGAAGCGCCAAAGCGGGCGGCTGTCTGACGTGTCTCCCCCCACGATCACGCCCACCGCTCCCTTTCGAATCGCGAACGCCAGACACGGATAGGCATGCACCATCGGCAGCGGGGTCACCTGATATCCCAGAACCTCGAAAGGACCGTCGATGGTGTGGGTGCGGGCGACCTGATGGCCCGCCAGAGTCGACTGCGCAGTGTGGTCGGGATAGACCAGATCCGAGAGCAGTCCCTTGCGCAGGCGCCTCCAGGTGTCCGCTGAGGCGTGGACCTCCAGCGTCTCACAGTGAGACGCGAGGCGGCTGGTGAGCAACATCGGGTAGGACAGGACGTGGTCCAGATGAGCGTGAGTCAGCAGGACAGCCTCGAGTTCATCGGGCCCGATGGCCCCCAGAGCGCCCGCGTCCACCAGCAGCCGGCCGTCGATGAGATAGGAGGAAAGACGGCGGCCCCTGGCCATGCCACCAGCGCAACCCAGAATCTGGAGTTTCATCGAAACGAGAATAGAGAAACCGGAAGATGCAGGCAAGCGTCTGGATTGGTATGATCCCGCCTGATGATCAGACGCCCCCCCCCGCTACTACTCTGCTTGGCTATTCTGCTCACCACATGCGCCAAGGGTCCCCAGGTCAAGCCGTCTGTGCTTAAACGCCACGACGTCTCGATCGAGCAGGTGATCGGCTGCGACGAGCTGACCGATGTGGTGATTCGGATTCCGAGGGGGTCGATCACGATTCTCTGCGAGCCAACACGCACCGACGCACGGATCAAGTCGAACCGCTTCGCTGAAGGGATTTCAGCCGCAGCAGCGACTGGTCGCGCCAGCGAGATCAAGCTGGACGTCACGCGAAACGGCCCCAAGCTGACTATCGAGGCCACCCTGCCGCTAGCGCCACAAGACCAGCCTCTGGGCGTTGATCTGGTCGTGCAGCTACCAGCCAAGCTCAACCTGGACCTGACCTGTGACCAGGGGGACGTCGAGCTACGAAACCCGGTCGGGAGCGTCTCGATAAAGTCGCGGATCGGAGCCGTCGACGTGATCGACCATACCGGCGACCTCACCGTCGACGCCAACCGCGGAGACGTGAGTCTGCGCAACATCTCCGGCACTGTGCACGCAAAGGTCGGCACGGGAGATTTGGAGGCGTACCGGGTAGGCAACATCAGCGCCCGAACCCGCGTTGGCGAGATTCGTCTGTACCATCCACGCGGAACGGTCGAGTTGCAGACGACCCAGCGAGGACGCGTGCTGATTCAGGCGCCAAAGCTGGCTCGCGAGCCACAGGTCAAGGTGACCACGGCTGTGGGCGAGGTCAAGCTAGAGGTCCCCAGCAGCGTCCGATGTCACCTGATGCTGCGCTCCGGGCGCGGCCTGGTCACGGCATTCATCGATCAAGTGAAGGTGACCAATCGGGTCTCGAGCGAAAACAGCTTCGTGGCCAATCTGAATGGCGGAGGCGGCAAGATCACGGTGCGGACCTCCGACGGAGCGATCCACATCGAGAGCGTGGGCCAACAACTCTCCAAGTAGCGGCGCAGCCTCAGCCAGTTGAAGCTTCCCGCGCTCCACCGGGCCCGATCCTGCCGCAGCCGGAGCACGATCGCCGCGTCAGTCAGTCAATCGTGCGAGCACCGCCTTACAAGCCTCTTCCAGCGCGGCCTCGACGTTGACCCGTTCCGGGTCGAAGGTGACCTGCGCCACGATTCCGAGAACGACTCCAACCATCAGCGTCGCCAACGCCTCGACCTTTTCGGGAGCGGCATCCCCCAGCAACTCGACCCCCTGCGCCCGGTAGCGCCGATATAAATCGGCATTGGTCGCCGCGATGTGTGGATCGGCCAGCCGCCCCCAGAAAGAGAACAGAATGCGGGCTGCTTCGGGATGGGCCAGGAAACCATCGACCTTGGAGACCAGCACGGCACGCACCTTCTCCTCCAACGTGAGGCTGGCCTTGACTCCTGCGGACGTGGCAAGATCGATCTCTTCGATCACGCTGGCCAGCACGGAGTCGACGATCTCGTCTTTGTTGCGAAAGTGATAGGTCATCACCCCCCGGCTGAAGTCGAGGCGCGCCTCGAGGGCGCTGATCGTCAGTGCCTCGAAACCCCCGGCGGCAATCAACCCACGGGCCGCCGCGATGATCTGGCCCCGCCGAAGGTCGCGCAGGGTCACCAGATCAGACATCCGCAGCCACCAGTTCGCCAGCCGGAAGGTCACAGGGCATGATTCGCAGCTCGGGACCCTCCTGGCTGAGCAGATCTCGCACCCGGCAGCCGAGCACCTCACGCGCCGCGATCAACCCCGAAAGAGTTGCCCCCATCACGCCGTGCGACACGGTGCTCGCGCCGCACAACAACAGGCCACCCAGCTCGGTTCGCACCGGATAACTCCAGGGTCCGATCTGCCACATGCTCTTCTCGGTCCCATAGATGTTGCCCTGGGTCGCCGGGATATAGTGGTCGTTGGTCAGCGGCGTTCCGAGCTCGCAAAAAACCAGATGGTCGGACAGGCCAGGAATGATCTTCTCAGCGGTCCGCAGCATTCGGTCAGTGAGCGTCTGCTTCAACTGCAGATACGCGTCAGGTCGGCTGGCCGCATCGCTGGCCGCCCAGCGCTCGAAGCATTCATAGGGCACGAACCAGAAAGCCTCCATGGTGTGGTGCCCACTGGTCTCCTTGGCCCGGTCCTTGAGGGTCGTGACGGTGAGAAACAGACCCGGCAGCTCCGGCATTTCGATCGAGTCGACGGACTGCATCGCCCGGTAATACTCGTCTACCTTCGGCTCGTCGAGGTACCAGTAGTTGCCCGAGTCATAGCCCATTCCCGCGAGGTCGAGGTCTGTCGCCATGAACAGGCTCAGCGCCGACACCGAGTACTTCGTCCGGGACAGCCGGCGACGCAACCTCCGGCTCAAATGCTCGCGGCCAACCAGCCGGCTGAAGGTCAACCCCGGGTCGGCGTTGGAGATGACATGGCTGGCTCGCAGTTCACTGCCATCCTGCAGACGCACACCAACGGCGCGACGGTTCTCGACGAGGATCTTCTCGACCGAGGTACGCAGGCGGATCTCCCCACCAGCTCGCTTCAGCGCCCGACAGAATGCCCGAGGAATCGTATAGGCACCACCCTTCGGATAGTAGCCACCGTCGAAGTAATGTGCGGCAACCGAGGCGTGCATCACGGCGGGTGCCTGGCTCGGCGGAAGGCCATGGTCACCGCACTGCGCGGACAAGACCGCTCGCAATAGTGGATCACTCACACACCGATCCAGCAGGTCTTGCAACGTCGAAAAGCTGTTACGCAACACGGTCGGCGCCGTGAAAGGCAAGCCGATCAGGTCCGTTACGCTACTGACGGTCAACATCTTGCTCAGCTGCGAGCGAATCCTCTCGACCGTGCCGATGTACTTGTCGATCCCTCGAGTCTCGTGGGGAAAACGGGATTTGAGCCGATCGACGAAGCGGTCACGGCCCTTCGGAATGTCGAACTTCTCCGACCCGATCAGCACATGGTCATAGCCATCAGGATTGAGCTCGAGGAACGTGATGTCCCGGGAGACACCCAACCCCTCGTAGATCCGCCGCATTCGTCCTTCTGGACCGAGCTCTCCGATGTAGTGCACCCCGGGGCTGAAGCGGTAGCCTCCGAGCTGAAACGAGTGGCACCAACCCCCTGGCACATAGTGCTGCTCTAGAACCAACACGCGCTGGCCTGCCTGCGCCAGGGCCACGGCGGCCGTCAGACCCCCGGCCCCCGATCCGACGA
>CAZANL010000393.1:3668-5125 GCA_964486115.1 uncultured Planctomycetota bacterium | reverse complement strand
GCCGGTTTCTTGGCCGGTGGCTTTGCCGGGGCCTTTGCCGGCGGCTTTGCCGGGGCCTTTGCCGGCGTCGGTTTGTTGGCGGCTGCGGCAGCAGCCTTCTTGGCGGCGGCCTGGCGAGCGGCTTCCCGCTTCTTCCAGGCGTCGAGGTCCTTTTTCCACTTCTCCAGCTTGGCGTGATAGTCGGCCAGGTCCGTGATGTACTTCCGTCCGGCCTCGAAGGTCTTTTTGACCGTCGCTCGTCGGGTGCCGCGTGCACTGGCGTAGTCCAGCGTGACACAGGCGGGCGTCTTGAGCAGGACCTTGTCCTCCTTGGTGTCACGGACCAGGCGGATCACCGCGTTGTTCTTGTCCAGGCGGGCGGAGGACATTCGCCCTCCCGCGTAATAGGTGGTGATGCCCAGCGCGTGCAACAGCTCGCCCTCGGGATGGAAGCGGTCGAACCGATCGGCCCAGCTGCCCTTTCCGGTCAGCGCGACGTTCGTCGGCTTGACCAGCACGAAGCCGGGGCACAGCGTGTAGCCCTTGGCGTCGATCGTCTTGTGGTCCTTGGGGATCTGGATCTCGTGCGCAGGACCGATCTGGGTGATCTTGCCGTTCTCGACGAGGATCACCCCTGGGTTGAAGGTCTGGCCGGCCCCGGTGATCACGCGACCGCCGGAGAACGCCAGCCTCACCGTCGGCTTCTTCTTTTTCTGCTCGGCTTTCTTCTTTTGCGCCGTTGTCGGGGGCTGGGCTTTCTGGGCTTGGGCCAGCGCCAGGCCAGGGGCCAGCACCAGCAGCATCAGCATCAGGGCCAGCGTCGTGCGTGTCTGTGTCATCGAGTTATTCCTTCTCCTGCACGTCACGGTGGTAGATGACCTTGCCTGCCCGGATGACCATCTGGACATGAGCTGGCTGGTCTAGCGGATCGCGGTCCCAGACCACCAGGTCGGCTCGCTTTTTCGGGGCCAGGCTTCCGCGGTCGTCGAGGCCCAGCAACCTGGCGGCCTCGACGGTTGCTCCACGCAGTAGCTTCTCTCGTGGGATCCCATAACGAAGGTGGATCGCCAGATCCAGCATCATCGTCGCGTAGCCGGTATCGGAGGTGGGAAGTAGCCCGACCGTACATCCCGCCTCGAGAAAGCGAGCCAGCGGGTTGACCGGGATGCCGGTCATCGGCAAGCTGACCATGCCCGGCCGCAGCAGCACGGGGTATTTGTTTTTGGCCACCAGTGCGGCGACCCGCCAGGTCTGGCCGCCGAGCACCAGGGTCACCTTGAGCGGCGGTTCTGGGTCAGCGACCTTCTTCTTGTCGCCAGCTTTTTTGGTCGCTGGCTTCTTTTTGGCCGCTGGCTTCTTTTTGGTCGCTGGCTTTTTCTTGGTCGCCGGCTTCTTCTTGGTCGCTGGCTTCTTCTTGGTCGCCGGCTTCTTCTTGGTCGCCGGCTTCTTCTTGGTCGCCGGCTTCTTCTTGGTCGCCG
>CAZANL010000393.1:0-3568 GCA_964486115.1 uncultured Planctomycetota bacterium | reverse complement strand
CTTCTTCTTGGTCGCCGGCTTCTTCTTGGTCGCCGGCTTCTTCTTGGTCGCCGGCGGCTTGCGGTATGGGGCCAGGACTTCGATCAGCGTCTCCAGGCCGGCCGGATCGGTGCAGTACGCGATGATCCGCAGCTTGCCCTTGAGCGCCTCCATCACTGGCAGCAGGTTGTCCTTGGGCTTGTCCGGCTTCTTCGCCGCGGCCTTGCCCTTGCCCTTGGTGGGCGAGCTCGGGGTGGCTGCACTGGAGTTCGCGCTGTTCGGTGGCGTCTTCTTGGAGGCTGGCGCGGTCTTGGGCGCAGGTTTCTTGCCCTTCTTTTTCTTGAGCTTCTCGATCCACTCCTTGGCCTGCTTCAGTGTTTTTTCCAGGAGCTTCTTGAACCGGGGATCGCCCGAGAAGGTGATGTAGAGGAAGCCGTCCTTCTTTTCGATCGCGTCGAAGTTGCGGCGACCGGGCAGGATGATCGCGCCCTGCCCGCTGATGCCGCTGCCGGGTGGTGCGAGCGCGGCTGTGGTGAAGCCGCTGCGGGCCATCTGCAGAAACGAGGGGGAGAAAGGATCGAACACATCGGCCGCCTTGACCGCCCCCGTGTTGGCTGCGCTGCCGATGCCTCGGGACCGGAAGTTGACCTGGGTGAAAGCCAGCACCAGGCCGGGGGTCACCACGCGCCCCTTCATGTCGACCACCACGGCTTTGCTCGGCGCGCGCTTGGCCGTGGTCTGGATCTCCTTGATCTTGTCGCCCTCGATCACGATTGCGCCGCGGGCAATCGGCTTGCCATCCATCGGAATGATCCGGCAGTTGGTCAGGATGACGAGCTGCTTGGACTTTTCCTTTTCCAGCTCGATTTCCTGCGCCAGGGCCGGCAGGACAAGCAGCAGGCTCAGGCAGGCGGTCAGGGTGGCCAGTCGCATTAATATCTCCCCCGGTCGCGGGCCAGGTCATAGACCCTGCGACCATCGATGAATGTCGTCAAGACGCGGCTTCTCGGGTCGAACGGGTCGCCCGTCCAGAGCACCATGTCGGCGTCCTTGCCGACCTCGAGAGAGCCGACCCGGTGGTCGACCATCAGGCCTCGCGCGGCACCGATGGTCAGCCCCTCGAGAAGCGGCCGAATCGGCGCGCCGAAGTGGCCGGCGATCGTCCCCTGGTAGAACAGGTCTTCTTGCAGTAGCACCGGCGAGTCGGTGCAGACCGACATGTTGCGCGCACCGCCAGCCCACCAGCGCTCCACGACGCTGTAGATCGCCCGGCGTCGTCGGTCGTGGTAGATCTGGCGCGGGCCGAGGTTGAGGTGCAGCTTGCGGCGCGTCTTCATCATCGGGGCGTTCTTGAACGAGTCGAATGTTCCGTGAGAGAGGATCGGCCTCAGCTTGAGGTCGTCATGCAGCATCCGGATGGTGGAGTGCATCACCTGCATCATCTGGGTGTGAACGATGATCGGGTAGCGCTTTTCGAACAGCCCGCGGAGATATTCCAGCCGGGCGATCTTCTGTGGTTTCGGGCCGCGGCGATTCTTGTAGGCGGCCCACTGCGCGGCGTAGTCCCTTCCCTCTTCGAGCGTCTTGCGGATCATCAGGTTCATCCCCATCCGCCCCTTGCCGAGGTCGCCGCCCCAGCGCTCGGGGTTGCCGGCTTGCGCGATCTTCAGCGCCCCCGGAAACCGTAGCACGGTCTCTTTGGGTGTTTCGCCGTACATCTTGATCACCGTGCCGAAGCCGCTCATGTTGGAGCCCGAACCCGGAATGAACAGGGCCGAGGTCACGCCCCCCTGCATGGCGTTTCGTAGCAGTTCGTTGCCCGGCAGGATGACGTCGAGATTGCGCAGCTCCGGGTTGACCTGGTGTACGCTGTCGTTGAGGTCGCCCCAGCCGCGGCCAGCGCCGACGTGGCAGTGAAGCTCGATGAACCCCGGCATGAGCCAGCGGTTCTCGGCCTCGATCAGATAGGTCCCCTTGGGGATCTTCACTTTGCCCCACTCGCCCACAGCGACGATCTTGCCCTTCTCGACGACCACCACGCCGTCGGGGATGGGCTCACCGGCCATGGTCAGGACCAGACCGGCGCGGATCGCGTAGCGGTTTTTTTGCGGCCCCGCCTCGGCGCTGGTGACGACCAGCAGCAGGGCGCACAGGATGCTCAGCAGACGAGCTGTCATTCTCTCACCTCAATACCGCCCACGGTCGCGCGCCAGGTCGTAAGCGCGCCGCCCGTTGACGAAGACTAGCCGCACGCGGCTGCGTGGATCGAGCGGATCGCCACTCCAGAGCACCAGGTCGGCATCACGGCCGGCCTGGATCGAGCCGATCCGGTTGTCGATATAGAGCGCCTTGGCTGCCTTGATTGTCAGCCCTTCGAGAAAGGCCCGGCTCGAGGGGCCGCCGAAGTGGGCGCCGATGGTGGCCTGGTAGATCAGGTCCTCTTGCAGCAGGACCGGGGAGTCGGTACAGACCGACATGTTGCGCACGCCTCCGGCGGTCCATCGCTCGACCACCCCGTAGATTGCGCGTCGCCGCCGATCGAACCAGATCTGACGTGGACCGAGATTGACATGCAAGCCTCGCTTGGCCACGTACGGGGCGTCCTTGAAGGCGTCGAAGGTGCCGTGGGACAAGATCGGATCGAGCCCCAGCTCGTCATGCAAAATGCGGGTCGTCGAGTGCTGCACCTGCATTGCCGCGGTGTGGACGATGATCGGGTACCTGCGCTCGAAGATGCCGCGCAGGTACTCGAGGCGCGGGATCCTGCGGGGCGCGGGGCCGCCATGCTTGCGGTGGGTTTTCCATGTCCGGGCGTAGTCGCGGCCCTCTTCGAGAGTCTTGCGGATCATCAGGTTCATGCCCATCCGCCCTGCGCCGAGGTCGCCGCCGCGCCGCTCGGGGTTGAGCGCCTGGGCGATCTTCAGGCCACCCGGGAAGCGGAGGACGACCTCGTTGCGATTGACCCCGTAGGTCTTGATCAGCGTTCCGAAGCCGCTCATGTTGGAGCCCGACCCCGGGATGAACAAGGCCGAGGTCACGCCACCCTGCAGGGCGTTGCGCAGCAGCTCGTTACCGGGCAAGAAGACATCCAGGTTGCGCAGCTCGGGGTTGACCTGGTGTACGCTGTCATTGAGGTCGCCCCAGCCGCGGCCGGCGCCGATGTGACAGTGCAGCTCGATGAAGCCCGGTGTCAGCCAGAGCTCGTCCCGCTTGATCAGGTAGGTTCCCTTGGGGATCTGGACTCGCTCGGCCGGGCCCACGGCGATGATCTTGCCCTTGTCGACGAGCACGACCCCATCGGTGATCGGGTCGCCGGTCATCGTCAGCACCTGGCCGGCACGGATCGCGAACCGCCGCTGCGGTGAATCTTCGGCAGTGGCAGCCCCAACCAGCAGGCTACATAGAAAGGTCAGTGCCCAGCGGCCCCTCACCGGACAGGTTTCCTGTGAAAGGCCGTGGCGCCGTTGACCAGCACCCGCTCGACCCGACTGCCCAGCGCCATCGGGTGGCCGGTCCAGAACACCAGGTCGGCGTCCTTGCCCGGTTCGATCGACCCGATGCGATGTGCCTGGCCGAGGATGCGGGCCGG
>CAZANL010000392.1:0-5127 GCA_964486115.1 uncultured Planctomycetota bacterium | reverse complement strand
TCGACCAGCTTGCCGATCTTGTTGTCCGTCGAGCGAGTGACGTCGAGCAGCGTGGCGATCCGGCCGTCTTCCTGGGTCAGGTTGCGCATGTTGACCAGCACGTCGTTGATCTTTCCCACCGCGTTGTTGGCCTGCAGCATGAACAGGTCCAGCCGCGTGATCAGCGCCGGAACCTTCCTGGCGAACTGGTCGAAGATCTTGCCGAACGCGGTGGCCTGGGTCGGGATCACGGCGGTGAGGGTCTCGGGGTCCTCGGTCGAGGAGACGAAGGTCTCGATCGACTGGCCCTTGGCCTGGGCCAGGTCGGCCAGCGAGGGGAGCGGCTTCAGGCGGCTGGAGCCGCCCGTCAGCTCGATGTGCTGGATGTTGGTGACGAAGTTGGTCTGCAGCGTGGCACGGGTGCCGACATTGGAAAAGGCCAGCTCCAGTGGGCCCGTCAGGCCGGTGAAGCTGACCTGCTTGGGCTGTCCGAGGCGTTCCACCTCGAGGGTGTACTGCTGGCGTGGATCGTCCAGCAGGGCGCGCTGGACTCGGACCAGCGCGTGCTCCACCTCGTAGACGTACCGGCACTCGACGGTCTGGCTGCCGAAGGTGACCTTCTTGACCAGGTCGCCCATCACGAGCTTCCCCTGCTGGTAGGCCTGCGCGTTACCGATGTCGCGGATTCTCGGGGCTGCGTCCCGGTACAGCACGACGCGATCGGACCAGGCGGGCAGGATCGTGATCCAGACCCTGGCCTGGAAGCTGTGCTCGGCCGTCGCTTTTTGCAGCTCGATGCGCGAGACCCGTCCCACCGCAATGCCCTGCAGGGTCACCTTGCTGTTGCGCTCGAGCCCCGGGATCGGGTCGTGGAAGACGATCAGGTACTGCTTGTCGCTGACTGGCGGAAACGAGAGCGTGTAGATCACAGAGCCCAGCACGACCGCGAACAGGGTCACGGTTGCGAAGCCCAGCAATACGCTCAGTTTGTTGTCGACTTCCATCATGAACCTCAGAGGGTGCTCAGTGAACGGATCGTCGTGAACACGGTGTTGACGGCGACGATGAAGACGATCGAGTCGACCACCGAGTCGGTGGTGGCTTGCCCGACAGCCTCCGCTCCGCCGCGCACCTGGAATCCGCGGTAGCAGGAAACCAGCGCCACGATCATGCCAAAGCAGACGGACTTGTACATCCCCTGTTGAAAGTAAGGGTCCCGGCTGAGTACTTCGAGCAGCCTGCGCTGGTAGTCGAAGAGCGACAGGCCGAGATAGGATTTGGCGACCAGCCCGCCGACGATCAGCCCGACGATGTCGCCGATGATCGTCAGAAACGGTAAGGCCACTGTCATCGCCAGCAGGCGGGGCACGACCAGCAGCTTGACCGGGTTCATCGCCATCGTCCGCATTGCCGTGATCTCTTCGGTGACCTGCATCGTGCCGATCTCGGCTGCGACCCGCGAACCGCTGCGGCCGGCCACGACGATGCCGGTCAGGATCGGCACCAGATGCTCGCACAGCCCGATCGCCAGGATGTCCGCCAGAAAGATCCCGGCTCCGTAGCGCTGGAGCAGCACGGAACTGGAGAATCCTATCGAGAAAGATATCAGCGCGATGATCAGGTTGTTGATCACCAGCGCGGTGGTCCCCATCTTGGCCATCTGCCCCATCATCCGGCAGAAGGTCCGGCGGATTTCCTTCCAGGATCTCAGCACCAGCACGGTCTGGACCAAGGCATGCTGGCTGAGAATTACCAGGCCGCCTACGTAACCGTAGAGCCCGCCGAATTTTCTCGCCAGGGGGAAGTTCCAGGGAAACACAGTCTGTTTGTCGTCCTTTTGTTCGTTAAGTGTGTTAGTTTATACCAACTTCAGTCGTTGTGCATGGGGGGAGAGCTGTGATGCAACCGGCTCACACGATGATCCGCGTCAGGGATCTGGAGCGTTCGCTGGCGTTCTGCACCGGGTTCCTGGGGCTCAGCGAGGTGCGGCGTCGGGATCGGGGAGACGAGGCGACGCTGGTGTTTCTCGGGGACGCCGACGGGAGCTACCTCATCGAGTTGACCCACAACAAGGATGGCCGGGAGTACGAGCCGGGCAACCAGTTTGGCCACCTGGCGTTCCTGACGGAGGATCTGGAGGGTGTGGTTGCGCGAGTGGAGAGCCAGGACTGGTGGTATCGACGCTCCAAGGACCCCTCGCGTTACATTTTCGTCAAGGATCCGGACGGCTACGATATCGAGATCCTCCAGAAGATATCATGACCGGACCGAACTGGTATCTCGATGACGCGCCGTTCCAGGAGCTGATAACCCGTCTGATGCCGGCGGAGATCCTCGAGCGGAGCAGCCCGCTGCTCGAGGAGATGGGGCAATCTGCCGCGGGCGAGCTGGCTGCGCTGGCCGAGCTGGCGGACGCCAATCCTCCCCGGCTGCGCCGCTTCGACCGCAGCGGCGAGCGGATCGAGTCGGTCGAGCACCATCCGGCCTACGATTCTCTGCGCCGCGGTTCCTACGGGTTCGGCATCCTGACCCGTTTCTACGGTGCTGCGCGGGCCGAGTGGGGCGGCTGGCCTTCGCTGGTCAAGTTTGCCCTGGGGTATCTGTTCGCCCAGGCCGAGCAGGGCCTGTATTGCCCGATCTGTCTGACCGACGGCACCGCAACCCTGCTCGAGCGGTATGCCCCGGCTGCGCTGCGCGAGCGTTATCTACCGGGATTGACCACCAACCGGATGGACCAGCTGGCCGAGGGGGCGATGTTCCTCACCGAGAAGGCGGGCGGCTCCGACGTCGGGGCCACCGAGACGCAGGCGCGCCAGCAGGCGGACGGCAGCTGGCGGATCTCCGGTCAGAAGTGGTTCTGCTCCAACGCGGGGGCCCAGGTGATGATGGTCCTCGCCCGACCGGCAGGGGCGGAGGCGGGAACCCGGGGCCTCGGCCTGTTCGTCGTGCCGCGTCAACGCGTTGACGGGACGCTCAACGGCATTCATCTGGAAGCGCTGAAGGACAAGCTGGGCACACGGTCGATGGCGACGGGTGAGATCGCGTGCGATCAGGCCCACGGCGACCTGCTGGGGCAGTCCGGCGTCGGCTTTTCCCAGATGACGGACATGCTCAACCTCTCGCGGATCTACAACGCAGTCGCCTCGGTGGCGCTGATCCGCCGGGCGCTGCGGGAGGCGTCAGCCTACGCCGGCCAGCGTGAGGCGTTCGGGCGCCCGATCGCCGAATACCCGATGGTGCGGCAGGCGCTGGTTCGGACGGCCGTGTCGCTGGCTGGCGGCCTCGAGCTGACCTTCGCCACGGTGGCGCTCTATGACCGGGTGCACTATCAGCCGGATGCGTCGGATGAGCAGCAACAGCTGCTGCGCCTGCTCACGCCGCTGGCCAAGTACTGGACCGCGGTGGAGGCGGTGCAGGCGTCGAACCGGATGCTCGAGGTGTTCGGTGGCAACGGGTACATCGAGACCTTTCCGATGGCCCGCCTCTACCGGGACGCCCAGGTCTTGCCGATCTGGGAGGGGACAACCAATATTCTGGTGCTCGAGGCGTTTCGGGCGGCCCTCAAGGGGAGCGCGGAGCCATTGATGCGTACCATCACGGATCAGCTCGAGTCCTGCGACGAGGTGCCGGGCCAGGCTCTGCGGGCCGCCTTGGGTCGGTTGGCGCAGGCCATCGAGACGGTGGCCGAGCTGCCGGCCAACGAGCAGAGCGGGTGTCTGCGGCAACTCACCGACCGGATGGTGGAGCTCTTCATCGGGGCGCGGCTACAAGCGGTCGCTGATCGCTCCGACCGGGCCCGCCATCTGGCGGCGCAGTTCCTGACAACCCGTGTCTTCCCGGTGGATCGAGAGCAGGCACTGGACCAGGTCCCGGCAGGGGGCCGGGACGAGGTCTTCGAGGCGATCTGTTCGCCGTGATTCGAGATTTCGGCCGCCCGCCCCGCTCGGGATCGTCCGGAGTCCCTAGTCGAACTGCTGCTCCGGCAGCCTGTTGGCCTTGATCCAGTCCGAGTAGCTGGCATAACCCAGCTCCTGGTGGCGTTGGCCGATACGGTCGAGCAGCGCCTGCTGGGCCTCGACCGAGAGCGGCTCCTGGCTGGCCAGCGTGTCGGCGACGATCTGACCGACCGCCGCGCCGTGCTTGAGGCTGACCCGGATGTTGCCCTGTCCGGTGACGGTGTTGCCGACGCCCCAGCAGTTGGTCAGGCCTTCCATCTCACCGGTGTCCCAATCGACATAGCGGTAGTACTGGCCGTTCATCTCGACGCCGTCGATGAAGGCGGGCAGCGAGCCGATCGAGCCAATGAACAATGGTGCGCGGATTTCCCGTTCGGTGCCCTCGATCGGGAACGCCTTGCGTCCCTCGACCCGGGTTTCGCAGGCCTTGAGGCCGACCAGCCGACCGTCCTCGACGATCGGCTCCTGGGCCAGTGTGCGCTCCTCGAAGCGGACGAAGAACTTCTCCATCACGTTGTCGAGCAGCTTGCGGCGAACCGCCTGAGTCTTCAGCTTTTGCTCCTCGGTGGCGTTGTCTGGCTCTTGCGCCAGGGGCATGTCGACAGCTCGTCGGCGGTAGATCAGCCGGACGCCCTTCAGGCCCAGCTCCTCGAAGGCGATGTCGTTCTTCTCGAGGTACTTCTTGATCCCCTTGTGCTCCAGCTCGAGGAGGTCGGCGTCGATTCCCTTCTTTTCCTTGAGGGCCTTCCGCACGGTGATCAACATGCAGATCTTGACCACGTCGATCGATGCCAGCCCGCCGCCGATGACGACGCTGTCGTCCGGAATGTCGTAGACCTGACCGCCGTAGTCCTGTTCGTGGCAGTGGTTGAACCAGCCGACCAGCGGATTCTGGTAGACCAGTCCCTTGTCGACGTACTCGTCGATTCCCTCGACCTCCTCCGGGCGATCCCGCCAGGCGCCCACCGCCAGCAGGATGGCCGAGAAACCCCAGTTCTCGTAGAGGTCGGTCCAGACGATGTCGGTGCCTAGCTTGGTTGTGGGCACGAACTCGACCAGCTCCCGATCCAGCCGCCCATCGATCTTTTTGTATTCCTTCAGGCGCTGCTTGTCGTGCCACTTGGGCAGCCCGTCTTCGATCTTGCCGTAAGGGCGGGGGTTCATGTCGAAGGCCACGCACGCGATGCCGGCC
>CAZANL010000391.1:817-5129 GCA_964486115.1 uncultured Planctomycetota bacterium | reverse complement strand
ATTGTGCCCGGAAACGCCACCGGCAATCACGCTCACTCCCCGCCCGCGTTCATCCCACCCCGTCAGGCCACCGGCGAACGGCTTCTACGCCCTGAGGCAGAGCATGGCTAACAGGCCCACACCGACCTCGCTGGAGATGCCTGTGATCTCCGGAGGCAGGAACTCCAGGCCCGGCAGAGCGGTGGAAACCTCATCGCCGGGTTCTGTCTCCAAACCAATAGTCCTTGATCAGGCCGTTGGTCAGTTGCGGCACATGCTGAACATAGGACAGGCGCAGGGTAACTGGACGCGCACGCAGCAGGCGCTTCCCAAGGGTCACGATGTCCCGGCCCCCGAGGGCACTGCCGTACTCGCCGAAGATCGACAGTGATTGTTTCTCGGCCCCTTGGTCGAGGCCACCGGAACGCACCTGGAAGGCAAACTCGGTGGGAAAGGCCACGGACCACAGCACACGCCCCTCGGTGCCGGTGGAGCGCGGCAGGCTGAGGTTTATGTCACCCGTGAAACCCAACACAACGGAAGATGGCCGCAGCATCAGTTCAACCACGCGGGCACCGCCTGCTTTCGCCGTTTGAACGTTCCCTGCGGAGGTCAGAACTCCTCCACCATCAGCCTCGTCGGAGAAACCTCCCTCAATATCATTCTGCACGACACCTGGGCCGGCACCGAGTTTCAGGTGGCACAGACCTTCGACCACCGGAGGCACGGCCACGGTCTGTCCATCCACCTTGGCCGAGACGTACTCCAGTCCGTTCGGAACCGCCAGGACCAGTTCCTCATCCGTGGCTCCCCGGGCAAGCTCGAAGCGTGCGAGATGCAACATATCGCCCTCGGGCCCGATGATAGTCAGATGCCGGGCTACGCTGACCTGGAAGCCGTAGCTTTCTTCCCCACTCTCGGGAACCGCATCAAGAGCGTCGGCATCACCTGCTGCACCATTCACGTGAGTGACTTCACGTTCCCAATTGATACCAAACTTACTGACACCGGAGACTCCCAGTTGCCAGACGAACTGCTCGTCACGCTGACGTTTGGACCAGATCGCGGCACCCTCAAAGCGCAGGTCAGGCTCATCGGATATGAGCTGCAACTTGCCCACGGCGTCGACCAAGAGCGGCACCTGGGACCGGGCATGGGTGCCTGAGTAGGAGATCGGGACCTTGTAGTGGAAGTTTGCCTGGCCCGCGCCGGCCTCGATAAGCTGCACTGCCAGTCCAGCTTTGTTGGAGCGCAACGCGAGGAACGGCGGCATCTCCAACTCCAGCACATAGGTCTGCGGAGGGAAGAGCAATACGGCCTCCTGACTTGAGCCAGAGGCACTGATATCGACGGATACCTGGATGTCGAGGCTGGTGTCGCTCAAGGTCATTTCATAACTGGCCACACCCAGGCTGAGCATTCCATCCGGGCTGTCTTCTAGCTCTGTGCCCGACTCCCCCTGAGGCCACAGACGGGCCGGAAACGAGACTACTACTTCCGGGATCGTCGCTTCCTTGTGTCTAACATTGGCGGTCGCGATCCCCACACCCTCAGGCCGGGTCCCGAATCCCTGGAAAGGCACCAGTTCAACAGCTGGTAAAATCGCACAAGCGCCTAGCGCCCCGACCGACACAGCTTGTTTCAGCTTCTGCGTCTGAAGATCAACCAGCGCGCAGAGCATTACTGCTCCCAGGCTTAGCAGCACCATGCCACGGTCCCATTCGGCGAAGGCCATCATGGTCGGTACAATCTGATACAGGCCCAGCAATACCAGACCACCCAGCACGCCACGCCAGCCTCCTAACAGAAAGCGTGCGTAGTTCAGTAGGATCACTGCCGAGGTGACAAAGGCGATCAACAGCGAGCTGGTGAACTGATACTGGGCATTCAGATATAGAACCAGGGGGAAGTAATAGCCGTATCCCATGGCCAACAGGAAAACCTCACTGGGTCGCGCCGTCCGCCCCTTGCCCAGAAAAGAGACCAGTGTCACCAGGAACATCCCGGTCACCAGGGGTGCCACTTGCAGCAACCGCTCAAGAGCAGAGAAGATGCTGTGTCCCGTTTCGAGGCGAGCCGAGAAGGTATCTTGCGAGATGTAGTTCTTGCGCTCCCACACTACTGCTTGCTTGTCCTCGCCCACAGGATCTGGCTCGTGGTAGAGCTTGCGCTTCAGTTCTCCGTCTTTGGCCTTCGTGGGTGGGCTGACAACCAGGTGCGCCTTTTCGTTCAAATTGACAGACACCGTCAGGTCTTTCACACTCCCACCACCTTTTGGCGCCACCTCATAGCTCACGCCCGAGAGCTGCTCGACCGTGTAACTCACCTCGAGCTCCACCTCACCATCAGCCTCGATCTGTCCGGACCACACCCAGGCCCCATACTGATCCCGCTGCACCAGGCCACTGCCATCAGCTGCGCCGATATTCAGCATTTGAATGTCAGCATCCTCACCCCTCTCGCTCTTTGGTCCCGGCAGATGAAACAACGCGTGTACCGGTTCTGGATATGGGTTCTCCAGGACGAAACGCGCCTCACAATTCCCCTCGATACTGCGCACGCCATGCATTCCGCGCCAATCCTTGTTCGCCCTCATATCGAAGACAACCTCTGCCACATCCGGCGCCTTGATCTCCATGTCATGACTGAGCCCGGAAATCCGCCGCAGGGCAAAGGTAGGTGAGGCCTGCACGAGTGAAGGTGCATCATGATGCAAGCCCCAGCCAACGAACTGCGGGCGGCTCTGCAGCAGGCCGTAGAGCACCATATAGCCGAAACTCAGGAACAGGAGAGAAACAAGACCAGCCACAACAATGGATTGTTGCCGTCCAAGCCGAGGCAGTTTGCCTCCGCTGCCAGCAGCGGCGCCTCTCTTTCCCACGCCTCCGGTTCCACCCGCCACGGCCACACCCTTCACTCCCGCCCCAGGGCCCTCAGGTTCATTCGAAACGCTATCACATTGTCTAGATTCGTCTTGCATGGTCATTCCTTGGGGTCCGCTTCGGGTGCTAGTTCGCCGCCGTACGCAGCGTCATCCCCGGTGAGTGCCAAGCCCCTTCCACCGTGTCGCAAGAAAGCAGAAAACTAATCGACATACCCTCCCCCTATCCCTGCTCGGCCATCTGAGCCTGGCTGTCCGCGAGGCACTAGCGCCCGGGGAAGACCGGGAAGGAGTGCTCCTCAGCGAGGAGCAACGCAGGGCACTGCGCGCGCTCGGGTACCTGGAGTAGACCAGCGCCTCAGTCTGCCAAGTGCTCGGCCAACTTCACCAGGGCGCGCGAACGACGGCTGCGGACAGCCTCCACACGCAATCCCAGTTGCTCCGCAATCTGCGGGGCCGATAGGCCGGCGACGCGGGTCAAGAGCAAGACTTCGCGCTGCTCCGCGCTAAGGCGATCGAAGGCGTGCTCGATGCGCTCAGCAGTCTCGTTGCCCACGGCCAGCTGGCTTGGAGAAAAGGCCTGGGCGTAGCAGGCGGAGAGGGCCTCGGGCGTCTCGCGTCGTGGGTTGCGGCGCTCGGCCTGGTAAAAGCGCACCTTCTGAATGATCTTGTTATAGGCCACCTGGCACAGCCAGGCGCGGAAGCTGGCCTCGCCGCGGTATTCAAAATGCGCGAGGTCTCCGAGTACCTCGCGACAGGTGGACTGCACGATATCAGTGCTCGACTCGCGGGCGCGCAGTTCAGCCCCTGACTTGAGGCGCACAAAGGCCGTCAGCTGGGGGATATTGCGCTCAAGAAGCTCCCCCTGGGCCTGGCCGTCACCGGCCTGCGCAGCCTTGATCAGCTCCTCAAGGGAAGCTCCACTGCCTTGATCCTCGCTGGTAGCCATGGGAGGGAACCGGCGGATGCGGGTGCGAAAATGGACCACCGCCGGTGAAGTATGATAGAAGGTGATCACGCTTGCGCCGCCTATAAACCACGCTTCCGGCGCTCGCCCCTCCCATGGCGCCATCCAGAGAGTCTGGCCATACCCCAAACACACCGAAGCATTCCGCTGCTGGCCAGGGTTCTGTCGGCTCTTCAGACGCTAAGGACCCCACGGACAAACCGGCCTGTGCAGGTGCCATTGATGGCGCGGATGAAGCAGATCCCGCTGGCCGGGGCCCGCAGGAAGGCACCCCGGCCACTGCCTCTGGAGACCTCGATGAGCTGCTGCACGCATGCCTGGCCAGGCCCGAGTCCCAGTGGCGGACAGCCCTGGAGAGCGCCTGCCAGGAGCACCCTGACCTGGCTCCTGACATAAACCGGCGTCTTGAGGCACTGCGTTCCGTCGGCCTGCTGCCAGCTACCGACTGGACACCGAACGAAGCGCCCACCGGAGAGGCGCCCCTG
>CAZANL010000391.1:0-807 GCA_964486115.1 uncultured Planctomycetota bacterium | reverse complement strand
CAGCTCTCCGGCTTCACCCTGGAACGCCACCTGGGCGGTGGTGGCATGGGTGTGGTCTACCTCGCATGCCAACAGGCCACGGGTCGCACCGTCGCCGTGAAACTCCTGCGCCCGGGCCTCATGCTCTCAGAGGAAGCCCTGGGACGCTTCCGCCGCGAGATGGAGCTCTCCCGCCACCTGGACCACCCGAGTATCTGCCAGGTACTCGATGTTGGCGAGGACCGGGGCACACCTTTCATCGTCATGGATTACGTTCAGGGCGAGACCCTGGCCCAGTGGATCACAAAGCGGCGAGCAGCAGACACGCCGCCCCAGGGCCGGGACATCGAGCGCTTGACACACGTCTTCAAGCAGTTAGCCGAGGCCCTGTCCACCGCCCACTCCACTGGTCTCATCCACCGGGATGTAAAACCCGCCAATATCATCCTGGGCGAGAACGGGTGCCCCGTGCTGCTCGACTTCGGCCTTGCCCGCCGCCTGGATCAAGTCGAGGAGCGCCTGACACGCACGGGAGCCCGGGTTGGCACACCGGCCTACATGGCCCCCGAACTGCTCTCCTCCAGCGCCTCCGCCGGAGCGAGCGCGGACATCTACTCCCTGGGCCTGACACTCTACGAGTGCCTCGGTTTGCGCCTCCCTTGGGGCGCCGCCACCGCCGAGGGCCTGGCCGTCCAGATCATCTCGACCACCATTCCCCCCATCCGGCGCCTGAACCGTGCCGTCTCCCGCGATCTGGCTACCATCGTTGCCACAGCCCTGGAGCGCAACCCGGAGGCAGCGCGCGCCATGGTGGACGCCGGGTGGGAG
>CAZANL010000390.1:0-5138 GCA_964486115.1 uncultured Planctomycetota bacterium | reverse complement strand
CATGCGGTCAGGCGCTTTCGGTGGTGGGAGAAGTTGGGAACGATCTCGTGCTACTTGTGCGCAATTGTTGCCTGTTAGCAGCTGTCGCCCCGCGACTGATTTCTTGCCATCGCGGGCGTTATCTAGCGGTCTCGCTCCCCTAGCCGGTAAGGCCCATCGCCTGCAGCAGTACCTGCCGCGGGCGTGCTTGGTCAAGCTCGATCAGGAAGATCCGCTGCCACTGGCCGAGCGCGACCCGACCGTCAACGACCGGAATCGTCTGGGTCGAACCGAGTAGCAACTGCTGCAGGTGGGCGTGAGCATTGGGGCTCTCGCCAGAGATCATGTTGACCGTCCGCACGGTGAAGTCATCGTGGCTGTAGTCGGAGCCCGCCGGGGCCAGCTTATCGAGCCATCGAGCGGCGTCCTCCATCAGCAATGGCTCCCGCTCGTTGACCACGACGGCTGCCGTCGTGTGCATCGAGTGAACGGTTACCTGACCGTGACGGATCGCCGAGTCCTCGACGAAGGCCTCTACCTTTTCGGTCAAATCGATGAAGTCCGGAGCCTTGTCCGGCTCGACGGTTAGCGTGTCGATAGCGATCGTGACCAGCCCGGCAACACTCCTCTGGGAAATTCCGGGCAGTGGATTGTTGCGGTGAAACGTCCCGACGCCAAGGGCCACCACGTGCGGTGATTGCATCTCCATCTCTCCTTCTCAGTTGACCAGCTTGTGGAAGTAGGTACCCCAGTATTTCATGGTTGTCAAGCCAAGGGCAGAGCTAGCTGCAGTGGACCTTCGAAGAAGATGCGATATAACCCTCTATCATGGAAAGGGATTGGACAACGGTCACCACGAACTCGGTTGAGCAGCTCACACGCCTGCTGCAGTTCGAGACCGTCAACCCACCTGGCAATGAGGGTGCCTGCGCGGAATATCTCCGGGGGCAGCTGATTCACCCCAGCCTGGAGGTCCAGCGCCTCGATAGCGAGGGTCGGCCCAATATCGTGGCCCGCCTAAGGGGCACCTGTAGTGAATCACCCTTGCTACTGACCGGCCATATCGACGTCGTGCCGGTCGAGCGTGACTCCTGGACCGCCGATCCATTCGGCGGAGAGATCCGTGGTGACTTCCTGTATGGTAGAGGAGCCCTGGACATGAAGAGCATGGTCTCGATGTGCGTGACCGTGATGCGACTGATGGCCGATGAGGACAGGCCGCTGAAACGGGACCTGATCCTTGCTCTGGTCTGCGATGAAGAAGCGGGTTGTGAGCACGGCAGTCGATTCCTGGTGGAGCAGCATCCAGAGCTGGTCCGGGCCGGGTGTCTTATCGGCGAATTCGGCGGCTTCTCGATGGAGGTCAACGGCCAGCGGATCTACCCGATCCAGGTCGCGGAAAAAGGAACCGTGCGGTTGACCCTGCTCGCCAAAGGCTCGCCCGGACACGGCAGCCTGCCCCATGGCGACATGGCGGTGACGCACCTGGCTCGCGGCATCGCCCGACTGGCCGACACCCCACTGCCGGTTCACGCCACGTCAACCGCCACGGCCTTCCTCGAGGCTCTGGCCGCGACGCAGCGCTTCCCCGCGTCGTGGGTCCTGAGAAAACTCACCGAGCCCAAACTTTCCAACTGGCTGCGAAAACGGCTGATACGCGACCCTGCTCAGCAGGCATCCTTCCAGGCGATGCTGCAGAACACGATCAGCCCCACCCTGGTGAGTGCCGGGCAGAAGATCAATGTCATACCCGGGAGAGCGGAAGTCGCCTGTGACGGGCGCATCCTTCCCGGCCAGACAGCCGAAGACCTGAGACGGGAACTGCTCGATGTGCTACAGGGCCTGCCGATCGAGGTGCGCATCGACAGCCAGTCCGCCGGTCGTGAAAATGTGGAAGATTCGCCCCTCTTCGACCTGATGGCAAACGCAGTCCGCGATGCAGACCCTGAAGGACACCCGGTTCCGTTCCTGCTGCCTGGTTATACCGACAGTTCACAGTTCGGCCGGCTGGGGACGACCTGCTTCGGCTTCTGCCCGCTCAAACTGCCGCCCGACGAACCGTTCTGGGACCTGGTCCACGGCCACGACGAGCGGATATTTCTTCCCGCCTATCGGTGGGGCCTGCCGGTGCTGCATCGAGTCGTGCGAGAATGGTGCCTGGTCGAAACCGACTGACGTTGTTACCATGCCGTAGTACCCAACCGATCCAGAGGATAGCGTGAGTTCCACTCTCAGACAGATCCGCGACAGTTACAACTTCGAACTCACACGAAAGATCGCCTCGGGCGGTATGGGCGCGGTCTACGAGGGGATCCAGCTCGGTGCGCAGGGATTTCGCAAACGGATGGCGATCAAGCTGATCCACGAGCAGATGTCGCGAAACACCGAATTCGTCGACATGTTCATCGGAGAGGCCAAGCTGGTGGCCAACCTCGTGCACCAGAACATCGTCCAGATCTACCAGCTGGGACAGACCGCAGACAGCTTCTACATCGCGATGGAGTACGTCAACGGGCTCAACCTGGACGAGCTCCAGCAACGCTACTGCGAGCTGGACGCCAAGGTCGATCACGACCTGGCTGCATTCATCATCAGCCGAGTCTGCCGAGCCCTGCAGTACGCCCATCACAAGCGGGACGACATGGGCAAATTGCTCGGCGTGGTCCACCGCGACGTCAGTCCGCGTAACATCATGATCACCCTCGAGGGGGTGGTCAAGCTGACCGACTTCGGCATCGCCAAGGCGGCTGACCTGATGCTCGACCGCGAAGGGGATGTCCTGCTCGGGAAGACCTGCTACATGTCCCCCGAGCAGGCAGCATTCCAGTCCACCGATGGCCGATCCGACATCTTCAGCCTCGGCATCTGCGCTTACGAGCTGCTGTCCGATAGCGTGCTGTTCGAGAAGGCCGAGACCATGCTCGTGCTCGAAAACGTCTGCACTCAGAATATCCCCCCGATCAGCCATATCTGCCAGGAGATCCCGCAAGAGCTGGCCCGGATCATCGACAAGGCGCTGGAGCGAGACCTGAACAGACGCTATGGCAATGCGGGCGACATGGGCAACGATCTCGAGCACTTCATGTACGACAAGGGATACGGCCCGACCAACCTGACGATGGAGAAGCACCTCCGGGAGATCTTCCCGGAGAAGTTCGACGCCTAGACTCACTCGCTTCGCAAGGCGTCGATCGGATCCAGCATTGCCGCCCGGTGCGCCGGGTAGAGTCCCGCCAGCAGGCCAACCATCGTGCAGAACGCGATCGTTCCGAGGAGCAAATGCAGGGGCGCGACAAAAAACTCGAACCCTTGCCACTCCTTGGCGATCAGGGTCACACCCCAGCGGTTGATGCCCAGCCCGCCCCCAACGCCCAGCAAGACGCCGACCAGCCCGCCCAGTAAACCGATACCGACCGCTTCCATCGCAAACAGCGCGCGGATTTTCCCTGCGGTGGCCCCGACGGCCTTCATCACACCGATCTCCTGAGTCCGCTCCAGAACGGCCATGATCAGGGTGTTGGCAATCCCCAGCGCGGCCACGAACAGGGCGATCAACCCGAAGGAGGAGAGGAACGCGTCCAGCACGCCAAACACCCGGGCCACCATCTCCAGATTCTCTCGCAGCGATCGGACCTTGAACCCCAGGCGAACGATCTCGGCCCGCACCGCCGGCAGCTCCTTCTCGGCTGCCACCCGGACCCGGATCCGTGCCCCCCACGGCCGGCTGATCGTCGCAGACTCGACAGACGGCCTGGCCAGACCAAGCACTCTGCGGAGCAGTCCCTCGAGCCGCTGTTCGCTGGCACTCCCCACTCTCAGAGCGGCAGTCAGCCCGGGATCATCGAGCAACATACGTGCGCGGCTCAGCTGGGCCATCAACATGAGCATCGCGGGACCGCTTGCCTGCTTTTTGTTCAACCGGGAGGGCAGCTTGGCCAACTCGGACAACACCTCGGCCAGCTCCCTCCGCTTCCCTCCGCCCTCACGCAAGGCCTGCTGCAACGCGGGCTCGGCGATCAGCCGGGAGAGTTCCACCAGCAGCTCGACCGATGCCAGATTGCCGCCCTCCATTCCCTCGCCGGTCAGTCGCTTGGCGAACTGGAACCGGGTGATCTCTTCTCCGAACCGCGGCGAAAGAAACACCACAGAAGAGAGGATCGACTTCTTGGTCACCCCTACGACCCGGGCCCTGTATCCGCGATAATTCGCCTCGACCTGCTTCGGCACGATCCAGCTGAATCGCCCCAGCTGATCCAGCGAAGGGAACAACAGCTCGACCTCCCGACCGATCAGTTCCGAGGGAGTTATTTTCCAGGCCTCGGCATACTGGTAGGACAGAATCACCTGACGTGGGTGACTGGCCGCAAAAGGTCGACCGACCCGAAGCCTGAAGCGGGCCTTGGCGCTGCGGACGAGCGCATAGCCGACGAAGTATCCCGCGTCGAATACCGTCGGCCTTCCGGTTCGATCGGACGCTTCAGGCCGTGCCGCATCGAGCCCCTCGCGGCCCTTGGGGATCAGTCGCACCCCATCCATGATGACGTACGTTCGTGGGCGAACGCTGCTGACTCCCGGCAGAGAGCGTATTTTGTCCACCTGCTCCTCGGTAAAGGGGGTGAAACCAGACCGGGCTCGTGCGATCCGTTCGAGCGTCTTCTCGCGCATCAGGCGGGGCGGTCGGCCCAACTGCGACGCACGATTACCGACAATGTCCTGCCAGCTGTATTGGGAATTGACGACCCACAGCGAGAGGGGATCGTTGATCGACTCCGCCTGGGTCAGAATGAAGTCGTGCAACCCGACGCCCAGCCCGACCATCAGCGTGATGGCCATCGCACCGACCGCGATGCCGAAGGTGGTCAGCGCGGTGCGCAGCTTGTGGCGGCGCAGTCCGCGTCCGACCTCCAACCAGCAGTCGATGGCCGTTGCAAGAGGGGAGCGGCGAGGGACTGGGGCCCCATCCTGCCGCTCGGCAGGGACTGTCGGCCGAACCACCCGGGACTGATCCTCGATCACCCGACCGTCCTTCATGCGCACCACCCGGTCCATTCGCTCTGCAATCTCGGCATCGTGGGTGACCAGCACCAGGGTTAGCCCTCGCTCGACGCGCAGTCGCCCGAACAGCTGGCGGATGTAGCGCTGGTCCAGCACGTTGTCGG
>CAZANL010000389.1:298-5139 GCA_964486115.1 uncultured Planctomycetota bacterium | reverse complement strand
AAGCCACTGGGGGGCAAGAGCCCGCGGGTGCAGAGCCTGGTGATGGAGGTCAGCGGCAAGGGGGCAGACAAGATCAAGAACGGTCCACATCAGCGGGTGGTTGTCGAGAACGGACGGCGACTGCTCAAGTTGGGGGTGGCGCATGGAACGCCGCTGAAGGCCACGAAGAAGTCGATTGCCGACGCGCTGAAGGACACGGTTTCATATCCGGTACAGCACGAGACCATCCAGACGCTGTTGGCAAAGGTCATCCGGGGTGTGAAGACGCCGAAGCAAAAGGTCGATCTGCTGATCGCTTTCGTCGACAAGTACATCGAGGACGTCTACGGCGCCGATCCACAGACCGTCTTCGACATCATCCGCATGAAAAAAGGGGACTGCACCGAGCACGCCGCACTGTTCGTGACCCTGGCACGGGCTGCAGGGGTTCCGGCTCGTGAGGTGGGGGGTCTGATGTACATGGGAGATAAGACCAAGTCGTTCGGCGCTCATGCCTGGTGCGAGGTCGTTCTCGATGGGCACTGGGTGCCGGTCGATCCGACCTGGGGCGAGACGCGCGCCGACGCGGCTCACATCACGCTAGAACGCGATGGTGGGGCCAACTCTCTGGAGATTCTTGGTCAGCTGAAGGTCAAGCTGGTCTCGGTCAAGCTGTCGCCGGAGAAGACCAAGGAGTCGAAGAACTAGAACTCGATGCCGGCCTGGGGAGCCACGCCTTGCATGAAGGGGTGCTTGACCGCTTCCATCATCGTCACCAGGTCGGCCGCATCGAGCAACTCCGCCGGTGCATTGCGTCCGGTGATCACCACGTGAACCTGCGCTGGACGGCGCCGCAGGCTGTGCAATACGTCATCCAGCGGGATCAGGTCGTAGGACAGCACGAAATTCAGATCGTCCAGCACGACGATATCATAGTTACCGGAGGAGAGTGCTTCGTCCGCCTGGCGCCAGGCGGACATGGCGAGTTCCCGGTCCTGAGTCAGGCTGTCCGGGCTGAGCTGGTAACCCTGGGCCATCGGGACGAACTGAATCTGCTTGTCCCGCTTGAGGGTTGTAAGCTCACCCGACGGGGCACCCTTCAGCAACTGCACGAAGAGTACTCGCATGTCGTGCCCGGATGCTCGGATTGCCATCCCCAGGGCGGCAGTGGTCTTGCCCTTGCCGCCCCCGGAGAAGACGATCAACAAGCCTCTCTGGCCGGTCACGCATTCATCCCTTCAAGGAGTACATCAGGCCGAAGACGATCAGGATGAGGACGATCAGTCCGAGAAATGCGGCGTCCTTCTTGTTGAAGTCTCCGTTCTCGGTCAGCCGGTCGACCATCTTCTGCTGGAGGCGGGCGATCTCGGCTTCCTTCTCGAGCACACGGGTGAGCATGCTCTCGGTATGGTCGACGAAGGCCTTGGCGAACTCCTGGACGGAGGGGTAGCTGGGGGTGTCCCATGCGCTCTCCACTCGGTTGTTTTGGCCGTTGGCCTTGTCCGAACGCTGGACGTGCGGGGTCAGCTCCGGCTCCATCTGTGGCACAACGCTGTCGGCGGCTGAGGTCGACTGATCGACCTGCTTGGGGGCCGAGAATTGCGCAGACTGGGTCTTGCCGACCCTGCGGCGTTTCTTTTTGGAGGCTACTGATTCTTCGGTCAGTAGCACCTCGCTGGTCGACTTCTGCTTGGGGGCCTCGGCCTTCTCTTGCCTGTTAGCTTCCGCTTTCTCGGGTGCGCCCGGGCTGTCCATCTTGGTCGTGGGGATACCTCTAGGTGCGCTCTTTTCGAATCCTTCGAATTTGCTAGTCATCATGGCTCCATCGGCTTCGTCAGAAACCGTAAACCTCCTCGATAAGATTACGGATACGTCGAGACGCGATACACGACGGGTCATATTGCATCACAGGCATGCCCATCGCGGTGGCTTGACTGACCTTGGTGTTACGGGGAATGATCGTCTCGCAGAGGTACCGGGCGTAGTGCTTGCGTAACGCCGTGAGGTTCTGGCGAGCGATCGTCTCGTTTTGGCTGAACTGATTGACAATGATGTAGATGTTCTCGAACAGGGCTTCGTTAGCTTCCCCATCCGGGTTGTAGATCGAGAAGCTGCGCTCCATCCGAGAAAGCTCGTGGAACAGCAGGCCCAGCCCGTCATACGACAGGTAGTCGGCCAGCACGGGTACGATCAAATCGTCCGCGGCCAACACGGCGTTCTTGTTCAGGAGGGTGATCGTCGGTAGTGCATCGATCACGATGACCTGGTAGTCGGTCTCGATCCTCTCCAGCGCGGCTTTCAGCAGAAACTCGCGCATGTCCTTGTTGAGCAGGCGGCTTTCGATGATCGAAAGCCGCAGTGTCCCCGGAATCAGATCCAGGTTCGGCATCGACGTGGTGGTGATCGCCCGGTTGATGTCGATGTCCTCGATCAGCACCTCGAACAGCGAGTAGTTCTCGGTCGTGGTCGTCACGCCGAGGCACTTGGTCAGGTGGGATTGCGGATCGAGGTCGATTGCCAGTACGCGCAGCCCGATCTCGGCCAGTTGATAGGCCCAGGAGGCCGAGATGCTGCTCTTGCCGGTTCCACCCTTGAAGTTGAGAAACAACTGGGTGCGCCGCGTGTTGATCAGTGGCGGCAGGCCGAGTAATTCCCGGTACACCGGAATGTCCTCGACGGTGTAAAAGCGATGATCCACCTTACCGCGGCGGATCCGTTTGGCGGGGGGCAGCTTGCCCTCTCCCTCCAGTTTCAGCAAACTCCTTCGCCTGATAGGTCTTGGTCTTCACTGAGGTTCCTCCGCGTATGGAGACCGATCTCAAGTCAGCAAAACTAGGACAGTCTTGCCAACCATGCTTGTGTCTTGGAAACGCGACCTCACCTCACCTCAGACGGGGCCCAAACATACTTCGGTGCCCCAGACGTCGAGGAAGAATACCTCACGCACATCCAAAGTCAAATCGGGAACAGATTTAACAGCGTTTCGTAAAGTCTTTTGTCGGAATGGGTTGCGGAGTTATTGGGGGCCCGTGACAGCGGTTGGTGGAGCCCTCCGGCCGATGGCTGTTGCAGCCGCGACTGCGGGGGTGTCCGGGCTATCCGCCGAGCTCGACCCGACGGGGGCTGGCAACCGCCACCGTACGACCGATGAGATCGACCAGATAGGGGCCGGGAAGCTGGAAAACACCCGGAATCGCGGGTGTCAGGTGCAGCACCAGCGGCCGCTTGTCATCGGGTGCAAGCGGCAGGACGAGGCGTCCAATTTCACGGCTTACCAGACGCTGTTCGTCTCGTGCCAGCCGAACCCGGCAGCCGGGTAGCAGCGGGACAACCAGTTGCCGTGCGCGTGAGGGATGGTTTCGCGTCAGGTCGATCGTGATCTTGACGGTTTGTCCGAGACGTGGCTTGCCCGACCACGACACGGGGAGCCGAGCAGGAGGGAGGTTGGATCCGTCTGCCAGAAAAGAGTAGCTCAGCGGGTAGTCCTGAGAACCCCGCAAGACGGTTTTCCCGTGGGGAATGCGCAGCGATACGGAGCAGCCGGGACTGAGCTTCAGTGTGCGGCGCTGATCGCCCAGGCCGAGGGTGACCTGGTCCGGTGGTCGGGGTGCCGATCTGTTCACCGACATCAGGATTGCTCTGAGCAATGGCAGCATCGCGTGGTTGCCCCAGTCCTCCTTGGAATCCAGCAGTCCAGTCACGGCGTCCAGCGCGCGGGGCTCTCCGGGATCGAAGGCCAGCAGCGCGGCGGCTGCCTCGCCAGTGACCGCGGTTGGATTGTGTCCGGGCGCCGTCCAGTGCCAGCGCTTGTTTCGACGGGTTGCCATCTTGCTGAGTCTGCCGGCCAGCTGCGCGGCCATCTTGGCGTCTCGCAGGGTGAGTGTCGCCTCGAGGAGTCTTGCGAGGACGATGCTGCTGGCGGTGTTGATCTCGAACCCCTTTATTTCGCTGAGTTTAGGACGCCTCAGCTTCTCCGCGGCGAGTGCGCGGAAAGCGGCGGCACGCCAGGAGAGGTGCGTGTTCTCGTCGGCCAGGACGGCTTCGAGTCGAGGGCGAACAGACTCGACGAAGGCCGGTGGAACGGCCGCTCCGCCATTGGCCAGGCGGACCAGATCATGCTGAACCAGGGCGCTGGTCTCGCCGCTGCCCCAGCCATGGGAGTCGGGTGTTCGAAAGGCCGAACTGACCAGCGGGACCTGGCTGAAGTCCGGTTTTGGCAGGCTGTGGAGCAGGCAGAGTTGTGTGGCCTTGACCCGGCACCACTGACGGGCTGCTTCGGCGCGCGGACCCATGCCAGCCGGTATGCTTCGAATCCAGCGAATTGCCAGAGCCAGTCGGTCGCTGTCGAGGACCATTTCACCTGCGCCTGGGAGTGTCACGCTGCCGGATGACAGGCGGCCCTCTAGCCGCAGGCTGGCCACCCTGCTGGGGATCACCGGGACGGTCACGCGTCGCTGACGGGCTCCGAATCTCAGCGTCGCGGCGATCGAGCCGGTGCGTGTGGGCGCGTAAACGAGGGACCGGGCCGAGCCCGTGATGCCGTCCGGAATCACCACCATGCTCTTCGGAGCGGCAAGTGTTGTCTTGCAGCGGTCACCTGCGCGCAGAAAGGTGGGTTGGACACCGTCCACCGGAGCCGTCCCCGTCGTGCTCATGTGAATTCGAGGCCAACCGCCCGCAGGCCAGAGGAACAGGCCCCATGGGCCGCCCGGCGGAATGGCCAGCTCCCTGGCGCGCTGCAGCGAGATGGCTGATGGTGCCTCGCCCAGTCGACGATAGGTCAGGAAGCGACCTGGGCTTGGCGCGACGGTCTGCTCGTGCGCCTTTCGTTTCTTGATCGGTGGCACCTCCTCGTAAATCAG
>CAZANL010000389.1:0-288 GCA_964486115.1 uncultured Planctomycetota bacterium | reverse complement strand
CCTGGGATCGCACGATAGGCCAGCCCTAGACGCCCGAGCAGCGTCCGCAGCAGAGTGTCGGCGTCTTGCGCCTGGTTGGACGAGAGTGTGACTGACTGATGGGGGCGGCTGACCCCCAGCTCGAGCATGACGCCCGAGGCGTCCCGCAGTTCCGCGATCACCGCTGACAGTGGAAGCTCGCGCCAGTGAGGCTGCAGTTTCGCGGCCTTGAGGCGGGCAAGCGGGGAGGATCGATCCACGGCGGCTCCCTGGCTGGCCAGCCCCGCCCGTGCGCGGCGCAGAATGTTG
>CAZANL010000388.1:0-5141 GCA_964486115.1 uncultured Planctomycetota bacterium | reverse complement strand
TTCGTCAACCCCGCTGCATCACGCCGGGCATCTTCACCTCTGGAGCAATCTCGGGGCACCCGCCCGAACAAGCACTGATCATCGAGCGAGACCGCGACCTGGTGATCCTGACCGGATGCGCCCATCCCGGCGTCGTGCGGATGGTGCGGCGCGCCCGATCACTGCACGACGACAAACCGGTTCGGCTCGTGCTCGGCGGATTCCATCTGCTGGACGAGCAGCCGCCTCAGATTCTCGCGCGGATCGGCCAGCTGAAGGCAATGCAGGTCCGGCAAATCGCGCCCGCACACTGCACCGGCTCGACTGCCACCCACCTGTTTTCCAGGGCGTTCGGCAAGAACTATCTCACGGCGGGGGTGGGCCGCCTGCTGTCCGTAACTGCCGACAGATGATTTGACAGGGCGCTCGAACAACTGGAGTGCTGATCCACACACGAGGCAAACACAGTGTGCACCGCAAGAGAATGTGGATCGGGTGGGCTCGGACCGAGTCTAGAATCGATCCCGGACCGCACCCCACCAAACCGGCCAGATCCAGTCGGCCGCCAGAGCCAGACCGGTCATCCGTCGCAGAGCCCCGCGCCGGGCCAGGCGCTGTCGGGTACTCTCGGAGCGCGACATACCCGCGACCAGCTGATCGGCCAGGCGAACAGGCTGCCAGCGCAACCGGACAATCGGGCTCGCAGGAGCGTCGCCGGTGAGCAACGAGGCCGCCGGCTCGATCTCGGCCCGATCCTCCCGGACCCGCTCTATTACTGCGCCCAGCGACGCCAGGTCGCGCGCAGGCCCCTGGATGCCAAGCGCCTCGAGCATCTTGCGTCGCTGTGCCGGCGCCGCCTGGCGCCAGGCATGAAGGACATCCAGCATCCCCCTCGGGTCACCGCTTTGAGAAAGGGCTCGAACCGCCAACGCCTGGCGCCTCGCATTGCCGGACGCCAGCGCCGCCTTGTGGAGAGCAGCGATGGACTGGGACTCGTGCGCTACCAGCCAGCGTCGCCATCGCTTCTGGTACTCCTTCAGCCGCCCCGGGGTTGCCCCCTCGGGCAGCGGCATGTGATGAGCCGTCAGCAACATCAGCCCCTCGGCACAAGCCGTGGCAACGGCCGGGTCCTCCAGGCGCCGCTGCAGAAACTGAATGGCCCTCGGATCTCCGAGTCGCGCCAGCGCGTCGGCAGCGCTTCGGCGTACGGCTGGCAGCTCCTTGGCATCCTCCAGCCCCTTGGCGATCCAGCGGACCGCTCTCGGCGGAGAAAGTCGCCCCATCGCACGATAGGCCTCCGCCCGGATCTTCGCGTCTTGATCCTTGCGGGAAAGCACACGAATCCGCGTCAGCTGAAGTTCGCTGGCTGGGCGTTGCGTCAGCCGTAACGCCGTCCTGCGCATCGCTGGATCCGGGTCGGACAGCGCCATCTCGAGTGTCGGACGAAGCGGCTCGCCCAAGCGGGCCAGACGTTCGAGCGCCTCGGCTCGCCCTGACATTTGCCGACGCATGATACGCCGCCTGAGAATGCCTGGCGCCTCGTCCGCCGCGAGTCGAGTGACGCAGGCCCAGATCAGGCGGTTCCACGCCGGGTCGTCATGGCGTGTATGAAACATCATCAGCGCCAGGTCGCCTGGCTCCCCGGCGAGCGCCAGCGAGACCAGGCCAAGCCGGCAGCGGGTCGGGTCTTTCGAGCGAAGCAGCCGTCGGTAGTACTCTCGATAACGAGAAGGTAGATCTAGGAATGAGGCGGCCACACCGACAGCGCACCGCTCCGCCGATCCTTCGAGGTACTCTTCGATCAGCGGCCGAGCACGGCGCGCATCGAGCCGCGTGAGTTCGATCATGGCCTGGCCTTCCACACCGCCCAGCGCCTCGAGGAACTGCAGGCGACGCCGATGCGAGAGCGCCGCACCACGCAGCTGATCCACCTGCCCGCCTGCCAACCCGCCAAGAGCGCGAATCAGGACCTCCGGCGGGCATCGATCGAGCCACCGAGAAAGGCCCGCCTTTGCTAGATCGGCCAGCGAAGGGTCCTCCGAGCTGCGCAGCAGGAGCAACAAGGCGCCTGGAACAGGTCGCCGACACACCGCGGCAACCAACCCCGAACGAGATGCTGCGCTGTCGGTGTGGCTCTCACAGAGCGCCAGCAGTTCGCCGGCAGGTACACGATCCAGGACGGCCTGGGCAGCCGGGGTCGCCAGCTGGGCAAGCCCCCGCAGCCAGCGATCCGAACCCCGAGCTGCCAGGAGCAGATGTCCGGGCAGCGGCTTACCGCCGAGAGCAGCCAGCAGCATCCCCGGACCCGCCGCCAGCAGCTTGGCCCTGGCCACCTCATCGGCCCGGGACAGCTCGAGCCAGCGCCCGACCGTCTCTCGGCGCGGGACAGCACCCAAATGGAGCGCGAGCCTGCGAACCTCCTTCAGCGGATGGGCCAGCCAGCGATCGAGCCAGGGCCGCCCCACCTCCCCTGCCGGATAAAGCCGGCGAACGGCGGCCAGTATTCGCTCGTCGGGTGAGGGGCTGTCCAACCGCATCAGCAGCCAGTGTCGACCGGCCTCCCGGAAGAACGACCGGCCGGCGGCACGTCGTTTTCGGTCGGAAGATTCAAGGTCGTCCAGCCGCCGCCGGGCCAGCGCGCGATAGATCCGCGTCGCTTCCGCCACCTGGTGCGGCTTCCCCTGATCGACGAGCTGCTGCGCCAGATCCATCCCCTCGATGACCGGGTTGCGCACCATCTCGGTGCCATCGGGTCTGGTTGTCTGCGTCGTCGGCCTACGAGGTCCCCGCGCCGGTGGCAAGAGTGACGTACTGGACATGATCCCGGCAAGCGGCGCCGTAAACACCTTACGAGCGACCAGCCAGCCTCCGATAAAGGCGACCGTCAGGCTGGCTGCGATCGCCACCACCCGGCGCCAGGGATGGGGCGCGGGTAGCGGCTCGGCCACGCGAAGGGCCAGGGCAACGTGCCGATCGAACTCGGCGGAGAGCAGCGGCAGCGCGGCCAGTCGCTGATCGAGAGACTCCCCCGTTTCCTGGATTTCGAGCAGCCGCTCTCCGCACGCAGCACACTGCCCCAGATGGTCAGCCACCATCTCGAGCTCTGGTCCGTCCAGCTCTCCCGAAGCAAGCAGGATCAGCCGATCACGGATCGTTCGGCAACCTCTCATACCACCTCCCCAACCTGCTGCTTGAGATTATCGTACGCCCGGGAGAGCCACTTGGTCACGCTGCCAACCGGGCTTCCCAGCACGGTCGCGATCTCCCGACAAGAGAGCCCCACCTGGTGACGCAGCAACACCACGACTCGCTGCCTCTCTGGCAACATTCCGACGTTCTGCGCAACGATCACATTCTGCTCCCGAGTCAGATATTCATCGGATGCCATCTGTCGAGCCCCGACCTGGTGCTCGGACACGAGCGGGATTTCATCCCGCCGCTGCCGGTACGCATCCAGACACAGGTTCCCCGCGATGCGAAACAGCCAGCCCGCCACCGCTCCGGGTTTTCGTAACCGATCGAGCTGCGAGAGACAGCGAACGAACGCCTCCTGGGCCAGGTCTTCGGCCAGGTGACGATCGCCGATCCGACCGAGGATGAATGCAAAGATCGGCCCGCGGTAGCGGGCCATCAGCGCGGCAAAAGCCTGCTGATCACCCTTCCGGAAACGAGACACCAGCTGGGCATCACTGTCCATGTTCAAGGCAACACTGATGGGTAAGACCGATCTGGGCGCTCATTTGCGACGTATAAATGCAAACACAGTGCCAAAATCTCTGAGCAATCGGCTAAACTGCCGGCTCACTGCCCCAATCGCGCAGGAGGACATGCCATGTCAGCACCAGATATTCGTTTTGACTGTCGGTTCTGCAACAAGCCGGTCAACGTGGCGGCGAAATACGCGGGACAGCGCGTCAAGTGTCCGAGCTGCAAGAACCCCGTCGTGGTGCCGGGAGAACGGGACACACTCGCAGCCGGCTTCACCGAGGCCCAGACCGCCGAGGGTGGCCTCCAGCGCGTGTCCGAGCGGCCGATCGGCAAGCGCCGCAGCTCGATCGGGCTGGTCAAGTTGCTGGTGCTCGCCGGCCTGGCCGCAGCGGCCTTCTTCGGCTGGAAGTTCTTCCAGGGCCAGTCGGCAAAGCCCCTCGACACATTGCTGAAGGAATACGCGGAGGGCACCACCGTCAATATTCCGTTGATCAAGCGCAAGATCAGCGAGTCGGCCAACAAGGACGTGATCGGTGGTTTCGAGCTCGGACAACTGTCCAAGTATGTCCGGCACAAGGAGTCTGGGGTAAGGGCCACCATCATGGAGTGCTACGGACTGACCGGTCACGCCAAGGCGCTCGCTCCGCTGGCGAAAGCGCTCAAGAAAGACAAGGATGCCGATGTTAGACGGGCCGCGGCAATCGGACTGGGTTCTATCAAGGACAAGAGAGCGATCAGCGAGCTGCTCGCAGCACTGAAATCCGAAAGTGACGCCCGGGTCAAGGGCGGGTGCCGCAAAGCCCTCATCGAGTTGACCGGCCAGAAGCAGTTCAAGCTGAACTACGAAGAGTGGAAAACCTGGTGGGACCTCGAAAAGAAGAGGTTCGTCTTCCCTCAGTGATCCCCTACTACGAACAATTCCAATGGCCTGCCGAGCCGATCTTCGGTCGACTGGCCATCCGCGGCTTCAGCCTGATGGTCGTGATCTCGATCCTCATTGGATACCGAGTGCTCCAGCGCCGCGCACGCTTTCGCAAGCTGGACTACGAGGACGTCTCGGACTTCGTCTTTTTCACCGTCGTGTCCGGGTTCGTCGGCTCACATGTGTTCGACGTGGTGTTCTACTACCCGGAGAAGCTGGCTCAAGATCCATGGATCTTGTTCAAGGTCTGGGATGGAATCTCCTCTTACGGCGGCATCATCTCCGGACTGATCGCCGCCTGGGTCTTTTTCAAGGTCCGACCGCACCTGAAGCCTCGACTATGGGACTTCTTCGACTGTCTGAGTTATGCCTGGCCATTCGCCTTCTGGATTGCTCGAACTGGCTGTTTCCTGGCGCACGACCACCCAGGCACGCACACCGACTTCTTTCTGGGCGTGCAGTTTCCGGGAGGCGCGCGGCATGACCTGGGGCTCTACGATGCGCTCTACGTTCTGCTGGTGATCGTTCCGAC
>CAZANL010000387.1:0-5144 GCA_964486115.1 uncultured Planctomycetota bacterium | reverse complement strand
CCGAAGAAGGCCGATGGCCCGAAGAAGGCCGACGGGCCGAAGAAGGCCGATGGACCCGACAAGCCGAAAATCGCCATTCCCGATCCGGCCAAGCTCGACGTCTTGTCGAGCGTCGACAATAGCCGGATCGTCGTTTGTGGCGATGGGGACTGGATCGGCGACTGGATCTTTCTCTATGGCAGCTCGGAAAAGGCCGCCGAGAACAATGAGTTGGTGATCGGCATGGTGGAGTGGCTCGCCGCCGGAGATGAGCTGGCCTCGCTGCAGGTCAAGGGCACTGGGTTCAAGCCGCTCAACAAGGAGAAGGTCAAGAAGCGGCGGTTTCTGACGACCTTGTTGATGATTGGCCTGGCGCCGATGATCGTGCTGCTGCTCGGATTGCTGGCCTGGGGTCTCAGGCAGTACGAGCTGGAGCAGTTCGAGGCGCAGATGCGTTTGAGGGCGGGCATGGGACAGGTGCCCCCTTCTTCCCCCGTGGCCGTCGGCAGCGCGGTAGCGGCCAAGGATGATCAGACCAAGGAGCCGGACGCATGAACGTGAAACTCATTGCCTCACAGCTGTTGACCCTGACCCTGTTGATCGTGGCCTATGCCTTCAGTGGGCAGGAAACGGCCAAACATCTGGATGAAGACGCGACCAGGAGAAAGGTGCTCGGCTCGCTGCCGGTCGACCGGATCCTGGCGATCGAGTTCAGCGGAAAGTTGGAGGGAGATGGCAAGCGGGAGAGTGTGACGGTTCGGCTGACCCGAGAGAAGAAGGGTGACGAAAACTGGAGCGTCGATTCCAGCTGGACCTATCCGGTAAAGGCGGATGTGGTCCAGGACTTCATCAAGGAGATGCGCAAGATCCAGGTGGGGCAGCTTCAGTCGGACGACCTGCGGCTGCTCGACAAGTTCGAGCTGGATGAGAAGGAGAGGACCCAGATCCGGTTTCTGGGCGCCAAGGACAAGGAGCTGGGCAAGCTGGTCTACGGAAAGTCGCTGCCCGGGGACGAGAAGCATTCTGGTCAGACCTACATCGTTTATCTGGACCGGATTTACCGGGCGCCCCACGTGCTGACCAGGGACTATCTGAACCCCAAGCACTGGCTGGATCTCGACGTCATCAAGCTGAAACAGGATCAGCTGGCAGAGCTGCACATCATGATGCCGAAGTACGACGCCTTGCTGGCGCACATTGCCGAGAAGGACCTACGCCAGCTCGAAGGCAAACCACCCCGTGAGGACAAGCAGGACGCAGGAAAGAAGGGTGCGAAAGACAAGAAGGAGCCGGAGAAGCGTCTCTGGCGCAAGGCCCAGCGGGATCAAATGACGGGGCGCTTGAAGATCGAGAAGGTCAACGAGAGCCTGGTGGAGAGTCTGGTCTGGACGCTGGCCAACGACATGATGGCGACCGAGGTGGCCGCTCCGATCAACATGCCGGAACGCCAGGAGCAACCCAACCCGTCGGACATGGCGCGCTATGGCATGGCGCCGCCGGTTTTGCGGGTGCGTCTTTACCTGCGGGACAAGACGCAGTACCGCCTCTGGTTCGGCGAGGTCAAGTCGATCGATGCGAAGGGCAAAGAGCAGCGCAAGGTCTATGTCATGCTGCCCAGCCAACGCTGGATTACCAAGGACAAGGTGGACACGGGGCTGTTCGGCAAGTCGAAGGGAACGACCAAGGACGTGCTGGTGGGCAAGATTCCGGTCTATGAGATTCCGGCGCGGGTGCTCGATGCTCTGACGCACGAGGAGAAAGAGTTCGATCCGCCGAAGGACGAGAAGAAGCCGGGGCAAGACGGGAAGAAGCCGGGGCAGGACGGGAACAAGCCGGGGCAGGACGGGAACAAGCCGGGCCAGGACGGGAACAAGCCGGGCCAGGGTGGAAAGAAGCCGGGCCAGGGTGGAAAGAAGCCGGGGCAGGACGGGAACAAGCCGGGCCAGGGTGGAAAGAAGCCGTTGAAGCGGCCCGAGGACGATACGACGATCCGCTGCCGACTGATCCTGGTGGGCTACAAGGGGGCCCAGAAGAGCAAGGCAACCCGCTCGAAAGCCGAGGCGCTGGCGCTCGCCGCCGGTCTGCATCAGAAGCTGACGGACAAGAAGAAACCGGCCAGCTTCGCCGATCTGGCGCGCAAGCACTCCGAGGACGAGAGCCGGGTGGACGGTGGGGACCTGGGCTTTCTGGGGCGTGGGGTGCGCAGCAAGGCATTCAATCAGGTGGCCTTCAAGCTCCAGCCGGGCCAGATCTCGGGTCCGGTGGTCCTGTCTGGCGGCGTGGCAGTCATCCAGCGCGTAGAGTAGCGGCTCAGTCCTCGGTCGCCAGGATCGCCTTCGCTTCCCGGCGCCAGCTCTGGGCGTCTTCCCACTCTTCGCGGTCGAGCAGCAACAGCGTCAGGCGGGCGTGCCGCCTGGCCTGCTCCGGTTGCTGGTCATCCAGATAAGCGGCCGCCAGCGCGAGCTGGTTCTCCGGGTGGTGCGGCGCGATCTCGATCGCTTCCAGGCCATGCTCCACGGCGGCCTCCGAGTCGCCGATGCTGACCGGAAATTCAGGGGCCTGGGCCAGCAGTCGGCATAGGTAGCGGTGCCCGCCGGCCTGAGCTAGCGCCGGGTCGAGCGTCACCACGCGTTGCGCGTGCCGGGCCATCTGCTTGATCAGGGCGAGCGATTCAGCTTGGTTGCTGCGGGCGTAGAGTCCTAGACAGATCGCTCGCTGCAGATGGGCCTCGGCGTCCCTTTCGGACAGGGCGATCGCGGCGCCGGCGTATTCCACACCCAGCTGTGCGGTCTGTGCGCTGGTCTGTCGCCTGGCCAGCCAGGCCGCCACGCGCGCCGCCTCGACCAGGTAGGTCCGGTTCCGTGGGGCCGCCGAGATCAGGTGTCTGTAGCTGCTCAGCGACTGCTCGACGCGTCGCCTGGTCCGAGGCGCGAGAAACTGCCTGCGAGCTTGCTCCAGCAAGCCCCGCTGCTGCTCTGACGAGAGCCTCTGGCTTTGTTGGATGGGCCGCCAGCTGGGCCCACAGCCGATCAGCAGCACGAGCAGCCCGAGCGAGAGCCTCACTTCTTGGGCGGCTCGTAGGCCTGGACCACAGTCTTGTAGGTGCCGGGCGTGACCGAGCTGAATCCGGACAGCTTGAAGGACTCGAGCAGCTTCTTGTGCTTGGGGTCCTTGCTCAGCCGCAGCAGGGCGGGTAGCAGCTGGGTTTTTTCCCCGCGGTCGGCGAAGCGTACGACCGGCGCGCTGGGTACCGGGGCGGTTGTTTGGATCAGCCGGAGCAGCGCGGCGTAGCGCGGCAGCTTGTCCAGCGCTTGGGCGGCGTCCTGATCGAGCAGGACCAGGTCCGCCTTCTTGCGCACGACATCGCGAATGGCTCGCAGCGGTGATCGGGCCGGGATCAATCGCCACTTGCCGAGTTTCAGCTTCAGCACTCTGGTCAGGAAACGGGGGTTCGAGAGCCCGATGCCAGTCAGCGATCGGCGCGGTTGGTCGTCGCCCTTGCGGGCTAGCAGAGAGTAGGTGGTGGTCTTGCGTCCCCCGGGGAGGGCCTGGGCCAGGGGCTCGAGCTGGAGTGCCTTGCGCTGAGAGAGGTAGAAGTCGAGTGAGACGATGCCGAATGCGGGTTTGTGCGTCTGGATGTACTTGTTGGCCTCGTCCGTGTTGTTGAAGTAGATCGCCCGCGCCCCTGGGATGCCGAGGGCAGCGGCGAAATCGCTCATCACGGGCTGTGCCTTCTCCGTCGACCCCGGCCCGCCGGGTTGGATGAAGACGATCCGCGTGTCGCCCGCCGCCGGGCTGGTGAGCAGCCCGAGAACAAGCAGAGCGAGCAGTGTAGCCGTCGAACCGTGGTCCGTCAGCGGGGTGACTCTCAGAAGCACCGGGCCAGGACCATCAACGCCTCCAGGTTGTCCGCCTGCAGCTTACCCGAGAGGAAGGCCGCTTGCGGGTCGCCCTTGCCGGTGCTGATGTTGACGTAGGTGTCGCTGTCGACGGTGATCGAGCAGGTCGCCTCGCCGAGCGTTCCTTCCTCGACCCGGCACTGCTCGGGCTCGATGGCAACCGTATATTCGCCAGGCTCGCGGCCGGTCAGGTGGAAGTGGAACACTCCGGCGAAACCTTCGGCCCGGTCGGGGTTGAACCGCTCGGGGAGCATCTCGAAGATGGTGTTTACCGATGGCAGGGGCTCCGAGGCGTCGGCCACCTCGCGGAAGTCCTCACCCTCGATCACCATCTTGGAGAGGATCTCGCGCATCACTTCGCTGGTGCCGCCCCCGATCGTCCCCAGCCGGGCGTCCCGCCAGGCTCTCGCCGCGGGGTACTCCTCCATGTAGCCGTAGCCGCCGTAGGCCTGGATGCAGCGATCTGCCACGCTGACGGCCAGCTCGGTGCAGTAGAGCTTGGCCATCGTCACCTCGCGCACGCAGTTGTGGCCCGCGGCAAACAGCTCGGCGGCCTGGTAGGCCATCAGCTTGCCGGCCTGGATCTCGGTCGCCATGTCGGCGAAGCGGTGGCGCAGGACCTGGAACTTGCTGATCGGCCGACCGAACGCCTCGCGCTCCCGCGTGTACTGGATCGTCTTGCGGAAGATCCAGTCGGCACAGCTGCAGGTGCCGATCGACGCGACCAGGCGTTCCAGCTGGAAGTTGTCCATGATGTAATAGAACCCCTGGCCCTCCTCGCCGAGCAGATTGGCGGTCGGGACGCGACAGTCCTCGAACGCCAGCTCGGCGGTGTCCGAGCTGTGACAGCCCAGCTTGTTGAGGGTCCGGCCGACGCTGAAGCCTGGCGTGTCGGTGGGAAACAGGATCAGGCTGATCCCGTCGTATCCTTGCTCCGGGTCGGTCTTGCAGGCCAGGACGATGAAGTCGGCGGACGCTCCGTTGGTGATGAAGGTCTTGGAGCCGTTGATCACGTACTCGTCTCCGTCCCTGACCGCGGTGGTCAGAATCCCGGCGACGTCGGAGCCGGCGTTCGGCTCGGTGATGCCCAGAGCGCCGAGTCGCTCCCCGCGGATCGAGGGCACCAACCACTCCTGCTTGAGCTGTTCACTGCCCCAGCGATAGACAGCCGGCGTGGCCATGTAGGCGTGCACCATCATCGCCATCGGGAAGCCGAAGCCGCCGCAGCTGCATAGCTCTTCCAGCAGCGCCACGCTGAACCAGATG
>CAZANL010000386.1:0-5153 GCA_964486115.1 uncultured Planctomycetota bacterium | reverse complement strand
AGTCCGCCCTTGCCACCCATGCCACCCCTGCCACCCATGCCACCCATGCCACCGCCAGCCTGCCCCCCACCGAACAGGTCGCTGAAGTCGAACCCTTCCGCGCCGAAGTTGAACCCACCAGAACGCAGAGCATCGTACTGACGGCGTTTGTCCGGATCGGAGAGAACCCGATAGGCCTCTGAGACCTCCTTGAAGCGCTGCTCCGCTTGCTCGTTGCCCTGGTTTTTGTCTGGATGGTAGGTGCGGGCGAGGTCCCGGTAGGCGGCCTTGATCTGAGCCTCCGTCGCGTCCTTCGCGACACCGAGAATGTCGTAGTAGTCTTTGCCAGTCTGGACCATGGGTCAGATCAGTATATGCGCTTCAGGCGGGCAACGAAACCACCCGATCCGGGCCAGTGGGACTCCGGTGTGAACGATCGCGTGAGATCCAGCTCGAACCCCGACTGGCCGTCCAAGAACCGGGCGATCTGTCCCTCGTTCTCCTCCGACTCGAGCGTGCAGGTACTGTAGATCAGACAGCCGCCTGCCGCCACATGCCGGGCCCCCTCGATCAGTAGTTTTTCCTGCAGCGCGGCCAATCGCCGAATGTCGGCTGACTCGAGCCGCCAGCGAAGATCGATCCGCCGAGCCATGACTCCGGTATTGGAACACGGGACGTCGAGCAGTACGCGGTCGAACCGCGCCTCCCGACCCAGCGGAAGCGCATCACCCCGCCCGACCACCGGCATCGCCCCCTTCAAGCCTAGACGCTCCAGGTTCTCGCTCAGTCGACGCAGCCGACGGGCCTTGGCGTCCAAGGCAACGATCTGCAAGTCATCGGTGCGCTCCAGCAGATGCGTGGTCTTTCCTCCCGGCGCGGCGGCCACCTCGAGCAGACGCATTCCGGGCTCGGCTCGAATCAGCTCGGCGACCTCCATCGCCGAGAGGTCCTGACAGAAGAAGTGCCCCTCGGCATACCCCGGAAACGTCTCCGGATTGCCCCCTGACTCGACCAGGATCGCCTCCTCTCGGGGGCCGGCTGTGGCACGAATTCCAGCCTCGCCCAGGCGCGCCAGATAGCTGGCTCGGTCGGTGCGACGGGGGTTGACCCGCAAGGTGAGCACCGCCTTCCGGTTGTTGGCCGTCAGGCGAGCCTGGGCTTTAGCCCGCCCGAGGGTCTCGAGCCAGCGCTCGACGAGCCAACGTGGGTGAGAGTGGGCCGCCGCCAGATGGCCGGGCAGATCCAGGCCCGGATCAGGGTAGAGCGAGGGGTCGAGCACACCCGGACCGGCCACCTCTCGCTGCAGGCGACGCAGCACCGCGTTGACCAGCTTGACCAGACGTTGCTTGCCGGCCCAGCGAGTCAGTTCGACCGTGTCATTGACCGCAGCATAGTCCGGTTTGTGGTCCAGGTAGAGCAACTGGTAGGCGCCCAGTCTCAGGATCTCACGCACCTCCCGCTCGATGCGCTGCGGTCGGGCGAGCCGCTGGTCGATCAGATAGTCCAGGGTGCCCCGATGGCGAACGACGCCCCAGACCAGCTCTTTGAGCAAACCCCGCCCTTGTGCGGTGACCTCCCGCGCAGCCGCCGACGCGGCAAAGTGGTCATCTAGCAGAGCACTTCGGTGCTGCGTGACAAGAACGCGCAACGCTGCCTGGAGCGGGGTCATTCGAACCGGCTCCCGTCTCCAATCGGATTGCCCCGCAAGTACTCGGCGACATCCATCGCCCGCTTCCCGGTCGGAAGCAACCGGCGCACGACCAGTCCCCCTCCCCCCGTGGCCACACAGAGGGAATCCCGCTCCACGGTCACGATCGAGCCGGGCGCACCCGATTGATCGCCGGACCCGGGGTGCGCCTCGATGATCGTCATCGTCGTCTGGCGACGACCGCAGTGGAGTGTCGTGCGGGGACCGGGCCATGGAGTCATCGCCCGGATCTGGCGGTCGACCTCCTGGCTGTGGGCTGTCCAGTCGATCCAGCCATCCCGCTTGGTCAGCAGCTTGCAGTATGTTGCGCGGGACTCGTCCTGCTCGACAAGCTCGTTGCGCCCGCTAGCCAGCGTGCCGACGCAATCGGCCACCAGCTCCGCCCCCTCCAGGCACAACCGGTCGTGCAGTGCCCCGGCTGTCTCGCGGGCACCGATCGGGATCTCCCGCTGGGCCATCACCGGACCGGCGTCCATTCGCTTGACGATCTGGAAAAACGTCACGCCACTCGACCGATCTCCCTGCATGATCGCAGCCGACACAGGACTGGGGCCACGGTGTCTCGGCAGGATCGACGCGTGCAGGTTGTAGAACCCCAGCCGGGGAATCTCGAGCAGGCTCTCCGGGAAGATCTCTCCATAGGCCACTACCACCGCCAGATCGGGGGCCAGAGCACCAAGCGCCACGTGAAACTCGGGATCCCTGGCCTTGTCCGGCTGAAGCACCGGCAACTCCAGGGCATCAGCACGCTGCGCAACAGCCGGTCGGATCTGCTTGCGCCCACGACCTGCTCGGCGGTCCGGCTGGGTCACGACGGCGACCAGCTGGCATTCTGGCGCCAAGGCCAGGCGATTCAGAGTGGGCACCGCGAAATCGGGCGTCCCGAAGAAAATGATTCTCAAGCCGTCGTCAGGGAGCGAGCCGCTCCTCCTACTTCTTCAAGGCGTCCCAGATGAAGCCGCCTTCGTTGGCCCAGCCCAGACCCGTCGGCTTGATCACCCCTGCAGCGGTCGAGTCGAACCACTCCACATGCAGGTCCACGAACAGGATATTCGTTCCGCCGGAGTGTGGGCTGGAGACGTTTCCCGGCGCTGTCCTGATCTGGCTAGCCGAACCCGGGTTGTCCGTCCGCCCGTCGATCAGCAGGATCGTGTGGGACGGCTTCTTGATCAAGTGCGCCGGCACCCAGTAGTAGTAGCCCTTCGGCGGATTATTGGGAAATATCCCGTTGTTGCCGGCCAGCGGACTTTTCTCGATGCCCTTGGACAGCCTGCTGTTCATCTTGATGCTGTGCTGGTCAGCGGTCTGCATCTGAGCGGCGGTCAGCTCGTAGCCCGACCAGGACGGGCACTGCTTGACTCGGCTGAGGTTGCCTTCCGCGCCGATGAACGGGTCGAGTACATCGAACCAGCTGAAGTTCCCATTGGCCAGGGAGGTTCCCCGCGGTAGCCCGTCGCGATCTTCGTGCGGGTACCAGCCGCCCCACTTCTCCTTGTACAGCTCGAAGGCGCTGCCCAGCTGGCGCAGATTGGCCATACAGTTGGTCTTGTAGGCGCGCTCTTGGACGTAGCTGATCACCGGCATCAGCATTGCGACGAGAACGCCGATGATGGCGACAACGACGAGGACTTCGATCAGGGTAAAACCGGACTTCCGGGGAGTCATGCGTAGTTCTCCGCATTGGGCTGAGGTGACCGACAAGCACATTGAGTCACGTGAGCCGAAGGAACGGCTATTCTAGCGATCAGGACGGCCCACGGTCAAGCCGGTTGACAAATTCGGTGCAGGAAACTACCTTTAACATTAACCCCTCCACCCAGCTGATGGGGACTACCATGACCAACGCGAAGCGCTCTTGCTGCGTTACTCTCCTCCTGTTCGTCTCGACGCTGCCCGTCTGGGCCGAAGAGGCCGTCCTGCTCAAGTCCGGCGGCGTACTGCTCGGCAAGGTGATCAGCATGACCGATGACACCTTGGCGATGAAGATCCGCGACGGCGACAAGTCGATCCGCAAGGAGGTCTCGGCTAGCGACGTCGAGCCCACCTCGCTGTACGACCTCAAGTTGCGGCGAGTCGATGCGAAAGACGCCAAGGCCCGACTGGCCTTGGCCGAGTGGTGCATGACCCAGGGCATCACCTATTTCGCGATCCAGGAGTACGAGAAGGCCTCCTCGCTGGACCCTTCCCTCTCCGCCAAGGCCCAGGCCGGATTGAAACGAGCGCGGCTGGCCCGTGGAAAGGCGTTTTACGAAAAAGCCGTCGCCGCAATGAAGGCCAACCGCTTCTCGGAAGCGGAGCGCCTGTTCAAGATCCTGGTCAAACATCACTCCACTCCGTTCGGCGGCCCGGCCAAGAGCGCCCTGAAGCATATCCAGCAGGCCCGCCTGACCGCGACCAACCTCAGACTGGCCGGCCAGCCGTCAGCCAAGGAGCAGACCCCGTTTCCTCGCAACACGAGCAAAGAACTGAACGAGAGCTCGCGGCAGATCCATCAGTGGACCCAGGCGGGCTACCAGTCCCGCACCGACAGCCGTGCTCGCCGCAGCTTGATCCGCGCCAGCGAGTGGACTGATCGGGCTCTGAAGCTGATCGACCGGATGCTGACGGATCAGAAAATCGACCGGGCCTCCCACGAGAGGCTACGGCGGAAGTTCGTCCGAGCCGGGGCGGACCAGGCGATCCAGATCGCGGTGATCTACCTGCGTCAGGACAACGAATACGGGGCCAACAAGTGGCTGGCCCGCGCACTGACCCTGGACCCGGACAACGAGCGGGCCAAGGAACTGCGACTGTTCGTCATCACCGAGTGGCGCGATGACTACCCCTGGAGCGTGCTGGGGCGACGTCAGCGCTAAGCTGGTGCCGTGATGACACACCGGGACGTTCGCCGTTCAGGGTGCAGACGGAGTTCCGAGGACGATGTTCAGACCTAAGGACCGCATCAATTATCTGAGCAGGCAATAGCCCGATGACCGACGGATACGCCTGCCCATGCTGCGGATGCTTGACGATGGGGGATGAGCCTCCTGGAACGTATGAAATCTGCCCTGTGTGCTTCTGGGAGGACGACCCAGTGCAGTTCAACGACCCGAATTATGCCGAGGGAGCCAATGAAGTATCCCTCAAAGAGGCTCGGAAGAACTTCAGGAAGTTCGGAGCTTCGACGGAGGGCGTTAAGGACGAGGTTCGACCGCCTCTGGACAGCGAACGCCTCAAGGATTGACAGCTAAATACTCACTTTGAAGGTGAGATATTACAGTTTGGATCGGAAGAGTTTCCATATTGGGAAGCCATTCGATCTTATTTCATCAACCATGTGGGTTAGACATTCGTGCTCCATGAGCGATCCCGCGTCCTCTCCGATCAGCTTTCCCCCCCGCGTGTACGTGCGTGCGTGTGCGCGAGGCCTCCGGGGGTCATCTCATTCGGCGGAGGATCCCCTCGACGGTCCCTCGGCTCCAGGGCC